>WQVT01000042.1 GCA_009785715.1 Acidimicrobiaceae bacterium
GAGACTCGCCAGCGGCCTGGCCCTGGTGGACGCCGGCCTCGACGAACCGGCGCGCGCACCGATGGCGCAGCGAACGGCCTTGACCGGGAAGGCCAGCGCCTGAGGGGTTTACCCCCGTCCCTGCCCTAGCCCGCCTCGGGACCGGTAGCCACCGGACGCCCGCTATCCGCCCAGGCGATGGTTCCGCCGGCCACCGACAATGCGTCGAAACCCTCGCCGGCGAGTGCTTCGGCTGCGCGGAGGCTGCGGCCCCCGCGGGCGCAGATCACGTAGAGGGGGCTGGCCTTCGGCACCTCGTCGAGGCGATCACCCAACTCGCCCAAGGGGATCAGGATCGCGCCGGGCACGTGCCGCTCTTCGTACTCGTCGGGGTTGCGGACATCGAGCAGCGTGGCGCCCTTCGCGTGTGCCTCGGCGAAAGCTTCCAGGTCAACTTCGAGCGATTCAGACTCAGCCATGCCCGCCATTGTGGTCGAAGTACACCGATTCGGGGAGAACCGCGCTCAGGGGAAGAGCCGTTCGACGACCCAGCCGTCCCCGTCCCTCCGGTAGCGCAAGCGGTCGTGGAGCCGGTTCGGCTGGCCCTGCCAGAGCTCGAGGCTGTCCGGCGCGACCCGGAAGCCACCCCAATACGGCGGGCGGGGTACGGGTCCGCCGGCGAAGCGTTGCTCGGCCTCGGCAAACGCTGCGTCTAGCGCCGCCCGGGCTGGGCGACCCGACTCCACCGGAATCACTGAGCTCTGCTCGGAAGCCCACGCCCCGAGCTGCGAGCCGCGGGCGCGGGTGGCGAAGTAGGCGTCGGACTCCTCGGGCGTTATCGCCTGCACCGACCCGGTCACCCTGACCTGGCGCTCGAGGAGCCTCCAGCGCCAGGTGAGAGCGGCGCGGGGGTTGGCCAGGAGCTCAGCCCCTTTGGCGCTGCCCCCGTTGGTGTAGAAGACGAACCCCTCGACGTCGTAGGCCTTCAGGAGCACCATCCGAGCGGAGGGCACACCCTCCGGGGTGGCCGTTGACAGGCACATGGCCTCCGGCTCGGGCTCGCCGGCAGCCACCACTTCCTCGAACCAGATCCCGAACTGCGTGACAGGCTCCCTGGCGAGGTCGTCCTCTGACAGCTCGCTCACAGCGATTCGATCACAGCGACTCGATCACAGCGACTCGATCACAGCGACTCGATCACAGGGGCTCGATGCCGATGTCGCTCCAGCGCAGCAACGGCACCCAGCGGATCCCGGCCGCCTCGATGCGCGCTCCGGCGGCGGGGCTCCGATCGAGAATGGCAGTGGCGGCGAACACCTGGGCGCCGAGCTCCCGGACCTTTGTCACACCCCCGAGCAACGATGCTCCCGTGCTCACCACGTCCTCCACCATCAGAACCTTTTCCCCGCCCTCGAGGCGCGTCCCCTCGACCCAGGCGCCCCGGCCATGACCCTTGGGCTCTTTGCGGATCGAGAACCATCCGGCGCCGGAGAGCAGCGAGACCCCGTGGGCGGCGGCGTCCGCGCCCATGGTCGGCCCCCCCACCACGTCGAAGCGCTCGCCGACGGCGTCGATCATGGCCTGGCATACGAGCCTGAGGGCCGCACCGGAGGCGACCGCGTGTTTGCCGTCGACGTAGTCATGGCTCCAGCCGCCCGAGGTGAGCCTGAAGGGTTCGTCCCGCCGCTCGTAGCCGTACCGTCGGACCAGCTCGGCAACTTCAGCCCGCCGGGCATCATCGAGCGTCATGGTGAGCGATTGTACGAAACCGGCAGTGCGGCTCCGGGAGGTATTGATCCTCGCCGGGGGATGGCTCGCTGGTTTCGCCCTCCTGGCCCGCCTGCCGGGCCTCTCCCGCCTCGGCGCCCAATCGGCAGGGCTCTCGGTGGTGATTCCGGCGAGGAACGAAGAGAGGAATCTGGGGCGGCTGCTCGGGACGCTGGCGCGCCAGCAGCCGGCGGTGGCCGAGGTGATCGTCGTGGACGACTGCTCCGCGGACGCCACCGCCGAGGTGGCCCGCCAGGCCGGGGTCACGGTCCTCGCCGGCACCGATCCCCCACCCGGATGGTCCGGCAAGTGCTGGGCCTGCCACGAGGGCGCGATGGCGGCCGGCGGGAACCGGCTCGTCTTCCTCGATGCCGACGTCAGCCTCTCCACCGACGCCACCGCGCGACTGGCGGCCGAGCACGATCGCCGAGGTGGGCTGGTCTCCGTGGCCCCTTTCCACCGCACGGAGCGGGGCTACGAGCGGCTCTCCGCGGTGGCGAACCTCGTGGCGATGATGGGCACCGGTGCCTTCGGGGTGCTCCCCGGGAGTCCGACAATGGCCTTCGGTCCGTGCATGATCACCACTGCGGCGGACTACCGACGGGTGGGCGGGCACGCCCACCGGGAGGTGCGGGGCGCGGTGGCAGAGGACGTGGCGCTCGCCCGCCGCTACCGGGCGCTCGGACTCCCGGTGGCCGTCCTCGCCGGTCGGGACGCCGTCTCGTTCCGGATGTACCCGGACGGCCCGCGCCACCTCGTCGACGGCTGGACCCGGACACTGGCGGCCGGCGCGGAACGCACGCCGCTTGCGTTGCGGGCGGCCATCGGACTCTGGATCACCGCGGCGTTGATGGCGGCGTCCGGCCCGTTGCGCACCCGCCGTAGGCGCGCCGCTCTGGCGTGGTACGGCGCCTTCAGCCTGCAGATGTGGTGGATGCTCCGGCGCACCGGGCGGTTCGGAGCAGTCGCCTGGCTGGCGTACCCGATCCCGTTGTCCACCTTCGTGGCGCTCTTCGCCCGCTCCGTCTGGCACCGGCTGACCGGCCGACCCCCGACCTGGCGGGGCAGAAGCCTGCCGGCGAGGGTCAGTCGACCTCGGAGCTGACGGCAATGTCCGCGTCCGCCAGGGCGGGCGGGAGACCCTCGGCCTGCACGATGGTGAGGCGGTGGGTGGCCCGGGTCAACGCCACGTACACCGAGTTGTACCCGCGGGCGGACTCGGCGGCCATGCGGCTCGGCTCGACGACCACGATGGAGTCGAACTCGAGGCCTTTGGCGTCCTCGACCGACAGCAGGGTGAGATCGGAGTCGAGGGCGCCCGCACCCACCCGCCCGAACGGCAGGCCCTCCTGCTCGAGGGCGGTCGCGACCGCCTCGACGAGCGACGGCGGCACGATCACGCCGAGTGTCCCACCGTCGGTCCGCACCGACAACTCCTCGCCGGCGACCCGCACCACGGCGTCGACGAGCCGGGCCCGGGTCTCCACCGCGGTGGCCGCTCCGATGGGGTCGCTGACGTCGACCAACACCGGTGGTTGGCCGCTCGAGCGCACCGCGGCGGGGGGAACCATGCCCGGGGAAGCGATCGCCAGCACCCGGCCGGCGAGGTCCATGATCTCTTCCGGGGTCCGGTAGTTCACCGTCAGCTCCACCTGCCGCCAGCCGCGTTCGGCGGGGAGGTGGGCCACGATGTCCGCCCACTTCGACGGCGCCCAGCTCCCGGTGGCCTGCGCCATGTCGCCGACCACCGTCATCGACCCGCCGAGAGAGCGGCGCCCGAGCATCCGCAGCTGCATCGGGGACAGGTCCTGCGCCTCGTCGACGACGATGTGGCCGTAGGTCCGCACCCCGTCGGGCTCGTCGTTGGGGCCGGGATTGGCGCGCCTGCGCAGGGGACCAAGGAGGGCCCTCGCCTCGTCGAGCAGCGGGACGTCGGCCTCGGTCCACCGCACCGCCTCGAGCTCGGAGGCCCTGGGCCGCCTGAGGAGGGACGCCTCGGAGGGGTCGAGCACGCCCCGTGCCGCGAGTTGCAGCAACGGCGGCGCCCCGAACAGGTCGTGCAGCAACTGCTGCGGGGTCAACAGCGGCCACATGCGATCGAGCGCCTCGGCGACCTCGGGCAGCCGGCGCAGCTCCCGGCCGAGCTCGGCGGCGGTGGGAAGCTCGGGATCTGCGTCGGCCCCGGCGCCGTTGCCGTTGAACTGCAGGGGGGTCAGGTCGGCGCCGGAGGGATGCCCCGGTCGGAGGTTGACCCGCCGCTCGAGCTGCGCGAGCAGATGCCGCCAGAGCAGGGTCTCGACCGCCCGGCGACGGGCATTGTGCGTGCCAGGCCGGCGCCTGACGGAGGACACGATCTGCTCGGACGCCGCCGTCGACAGGCGGAGCATGCGAGATCCGTAGGGGATCTCGACTGGGCGGCGAAGGGGCCGCTGGCGGTCGGCGACGGCCTGCATGACGAAGCGCGCCATGCGCGGGTCGCCCTTCAGGCGGGCGACGACCCGTTCCTCGGCTCCGGCGGGCTCGACGTCGGGCAACAGTCCCGAGATGGTCGACAGCTCGACGCCGCTCTCCCCGAGGGACGGCAGGACGTGGCCTATGTAGCGGAGGAAGGTGGGATTGGGGCCCACCACAAGGACGCCCTGTCCTTCGAGGGGGAACCGGTGCGTGTACAGGAGGTACGCCGCACGATGGAGGGCCACCGCGGTCTTCCCCGTCCCGGGCCCGCCCTGTACGACCAGGATCCCCGAGAGCCCGCCTCGGATGATCTCATCCTGCTCGCGCTGGACGGTCGCGACGATGTCGCGCATCCGTCCGGTCCGGGAGCGCTCGAGGGTGGAGAGCAGGATCTGGGGGCCCGAGAGGCCGAGCCCCGCACCCTCATCACTGCCCTCTTCGTCGAAGAGCTCGTCCTCGAGGTCGAGGACACGGGGCCCATCGGTCAGGAAATGCCGGCGGCGGGCCAAGCCCATCGGATGCGCCCCGGTGGCCCGGTAAAAAGGCTCGGCCACCGGGGCGCGCCAGTCCACCACCAGGGGTTCCTGATGTTCGTCGGAGATGGCCAGGCGGCCGATGTGGAAGGCCTCGGTATCGCCGTCTGTGCTGGTAGGGCCGTCGCCGTTGGTCGTGCCCTCGCCGTTGACGGCGCCGTCTGTGCTGACGACGCCGTCGCCGTTGATGTGCCGGCGCCCGGCCTCCTTGCGGCGGTCGATGCGGCCGAAGACGAGCGACTCGCGGCCGATCTGCAGCTGCTCGAGGCGGGAGAGCCCGGTCCGCACCCGGATGTCCCGCTCGGTGAAGGACTGGAAAGTCGAGCCCTTCTCACTGAACGCCTCGGCCAACATGCTCGAGGCCGCGGCGCGCATGGCCTCCAGCCGCCTGTATGCATGGTCCACATGGGCCTGTTCGGCCGGGACGTCCGGATGGGTCATATCAGGGAGAGTCCACAATGCGTGTTCGGGGGGTCGATGCGCAAGCCGGGCCGCCGTGGCACTCCGGCCGGAGCGAGCCAGCCCTTGAGGGTACCGTGACTCGGTGACTCAACGAGACGCCTTCCTCGACGCTTGCAGGGGCCAGCGCCCATCCCGCACCCCGGTCTGGTTCATGCGTCAGGCGGGACGCTCGCTCCCCGAGTACCGCAACCTCCGGACGGCCTCCGAGTCGATCCTCGACGTCCTCCGCCGGCCCGAGGTTGCCGCCGAGATCACGCTCCAGCCGGTGCGCCGGTACGGCGTGGACGCCGCCATCCTGTACTCGGACATCGTGGCGCCCCTGGCCGCCATCGGCTTCGGGGTGGAGATCCATGCGGGCATCGGCCCGGTGATCGCCGAACCCTTCGCCCGGGCGGCGGACCTCGACCGGATCCGCCCGCTGGAGCCGGACGTCGACTCGCCGTGGGTCGCCGAGACGGTGCACATCCTCACGAGCGAGCTGTCCGTCCCGCTGATCGGTTTCGGCGGCGCACCCTTCACGCTCGCCAGCTACCTGGTCGAGGGCGGGCCGTCGCGCACCTACGCCCGCACGAAGGCCCTGATGTGGGCCGAGCCGCAGCTGTGGGGCTCGCTGCTCGAGCGCCTGGCCGATCTCACGGCGGCATCGCTGCGCGCCCAGGTGAGCGCGGGCGCTTCGGCGGTGCAGCTCTTCGACAGCTGGGTCGGCGCCCTCAGCCCAGACGACTACCGGCGCTTCGTGCTGCCCGCCACCCGCCGGGTGTTCTCGTCGATCGACGATCTGGGCGTCCCCCGCATCCACTTCGGGGTGACCACCGGGGAGTTACTCGACCAGATGGCCGCCGCCGGCGCCGAGGTGATCGGCGTCGACTGGCGCGTGCCCCTCGACGCTGCGGTCGCCCGGATTGCGGCGGCGGGCGGGGCTGCCGGCGGCACCTCCACCGTGGTGCAGGGCAACCTCGACCCCGCGCTGTGCCTCGCGCCCTGGCCGGCGGTCGCTGCCGGCGCCCGGGCGGTGCTCGAGGCGGGGAAGGCCGCCAGGGCGCACGTGTTCAACCTCGGCCACGGGGTTTTGCCGGAGACGGACCCGTCGGTGCTCCAACGGCTGGTGGCGCTGGTGCACGGTGAGGAAGTCGATGGCGTCCTGGCCGCCGACCCGGGCGCCGACCTGACGGCGGGGCCCCGGCGATGAGCGCCACGCCCCCGGTGGCGGGAAGCGGCGGGATGCCGGCGGGGACGCGCCGGCGGGTGGCGGTGGTGGGCGGCGGCATCGCCGGGCTGGCGGCGGCCCGCGACCTCGTGAGGGCCGGGGCGGAGGTCACGCTCTACGAACCCGCGCAGCTGGGTGGCAAGATCCGCACCGAACGCTTCGCCGGGCGGCGGGTGGAGCTCGGCGCCGACGCCTTCTTGACGAGGGTCCCCGACGCCGTTGCGCTCTGCCGCGAGCTCGGCATGGAGGCGGACCTGGTGGCGCCCTCCGCCGGCCATGCGGCCCTGTGGTGGGACGACCGGCTGATCACGCTGCCGTCAGACCTGGTCCTCGGGGCGCCGGCCCGACTCGGCGGTGTCGCCCGCTCGGGCATCCTCTCCCCGCTCGGCGTGCTCCGCGCCGGCCTCGATTGGGTGCTGCCGGCCACACCGCCCCCGGTCGACCTCTCGGTGTGGGAGCTGATCGCCTCCCGCTTCGGCGGGGAGGTGGCCGACCGGCTGGTCGACCCCCTGGTGGGGGGGATCCACGCCGGCCGCACCGTCGAATTGAGCGCCGCCGCCACCACCCCCCAACTCCTTGGCGCGGCCCGCAAGCGGCGGAGCCTGGCCAGGGCGCTGCGGGAGGCGACGGGCGGCGTGGCCGCCGTCGGAGCGAAGGGGCCGGTCTTCCTCGCGCCCCGGGGCGGGTTGGGAGAGCTGACCGACCGCCTGGTGACCGGGCTGATCACGGAAGGGGCCGTCATCCAGCGCCGGGGCGTCGAGCAGATCACGCTTGCACCAGGGGAGCCGGGAGCGGCAGACCCGGGCGTGGCCATCGACGGGGAGGACCGTCTCTTCGACGGGGCGGTGCTGGCGGTGCCGGCGGCGACCGCAGCCGGGTTGCTCGGCCCGGCCGCCCCCTCGGGCCTGGGGGGCATCCCAACGGCCACCGTGACGATGACCCTGCTCGCCTACCGGACAGACGAGCTTGCGGTGCCGGAAGGGCTCAGCGGATTCCTGGTCCCCCGGCCCGGTGGCCGGCTCGTGACGGCCTGTTCGTTCGCGTCCAGCAAATGGCCGCACTGGAGCGAGCCGGGCACGACCCTCCTGCGCGTCTCGGTGGGACGCGACGGCGACGACCGCCAGGATCATCTCGACGACGAGGCCCTCGCGGACGCCGTGGTGCGGGAGATGGGCCTCGCGCTGCGCACGTCGGCGAAGCCGACGGAGACCCGTGTCGTCCGCTGGCCGGACGCCTTTCCCCAGTACCGCGTCGGGCATCTCGACCTCGTGAAGCGGATCGAGGAGGAGCTGCGCCGGAAGGCGCCCACCGTGACGCTGGCCGGCGCCAGCTACCGGGGGTCGGGCATCCCGGCCTGCATCCGCTCAGGACGCGACGCTGCGGCGGCCGTGCTGGCCGGGTTCGACGCCGGCCGGGCCTGAGCGGCCGCCCCTCGTCGTGAGCCATTCCGTCCGTTGTGCACCAGAACGCGCGGCATACGCGCGTTCTGGTGCACAACGCCCCACCCCTCAGGCGACCTCGGTCTCCTCCTCGGAGTCGGAGTCGGAGTCGGAGGCCCCGACAGAGCGGAACAGGTCGCCGACCGCCGAGCCGGCGAAGAGCAGGTGGTCCGCCATCAGCACGGCCGCGGCGGAGTAGGTGGACCGCTCCCCGCCCGGGAAGCGCACCGCCTGCGGGTAGACGCACCCGGTGGCGTAGGCGCCGTCGGCGTCGCGGTGCTGCCGGGTCCAGCCGAGCACCTCGATCGCCCTGCGCCGGGCGCCGATGGCGTCGAGGGCCATCGCGCACTCCGCCGTCTCGGCAACGGTGATCCACTCGTGGTCGGAGACGCAGCGCACCCCCCGGCCGGGCAGCACGAAGGTTTCCCAACGCTCCTCGAGCCGCATCCGGGCCGATTCGGCGTCCATCGCCCCGGAGAGCACGGGGTAGTACCAGTCCATCGCCCACCGGTTCTTCGGAGCGAACACCCCGGCCGAGACCGGAGCACCGAGATGCCGGGCGATGGCGCCGGCGATACGGTCGGCGGCCGCCTCCCAGGCGGGTCGCTCCTCCCCGAGCGCGGCGGCGAGGGCGATCGCGAGGCGCACGCTGCGCAGGATCGACGACGTCCCCGTCAAGAGCGCGAACCGCCCGAGATGCCCGTCCACGTCGAGGCTCCAGTGGATCTCGCCCCCAGGGGCCTGCAGGCGGAGGGCGAAGTCGACGGCAGCCGACACCGTCGGCCACATCGTCTCGAGGAAGCCGCGGTCACCCGAGAGGCGCCAGTGCCACCACACCCCCGTCGCCACATAGGCGCAGACATTGGGGTCCCGCCGGGGGTCCTCCACGCCCTCCGCCAGCAGGTACAGACACCAGCTGCCGTCGGCCTGTTGCGTGTCACGGAGCCAGCCGAACGCCGCCTCGGCCTCGGCGCGGCGGCCGGCGAGGGACAGCGCCATGGCCGCCTCGGTGTGGTTCCAGGCGTCGGCGTGCCCACCGGGGTACCACGGGATCATCCCGCTTCGAAGCTGCACCGAGGCGATCCACTCTGCACTCGCCTCGACCTCCGAGCGACGCAAGGCCCTCATGGTCATGCGGGCGGTTTGCGGGCGTAGACCACGGCGCTCTTGCCGATCAGCGGATTCAGGACGGCCTCGGGGATCCGGGTGAGGGGGGTGTGCGCGGTGATGTCCCAGACCAGCACACGGTGGTAGGCGCGGACCAACCGATGGCCGTCGTTGCCCACCCCGACGGCGGCGCGCAGCCACCAGTACGGGACGTGGAGGGCGTGGGCGTGGTGATGGCCGTAGACCTCGAGCCCGGCCGCCGCCAGCCGCCGCTCGAGCACCGACCGGCGGTAGATCCGCACGTGCCCGCCCGGAGTCAGGTGGTACTCGTCCGAGATCGCCCACGTGACGAGCTCGGGCCACCAGCGCGGCACCGTGACCGCCATCGTCCCCCCGGGCCGCAGCACCCGGGCCAGTTCGGCGATGGCGGAACGGTCGTCGGTGATGTGCTCGAGCACCTCGGCCGCGATCACCCGGTCGAAGCTTGCCGTGGGCAAAGGAAGTCTGATGGCATCGGCGACCACGGCGGTGCCAACCCCACCGTTGGCGCCCATACCTCCATTGGCGTCGGTAGACCGATCCTCGCTCGCGAGCGCCGCCATCATCGCCGCCGTGCCCTTGATCTCTGCGGCGTCGGCGTCGAGCGCTGTCACCACCGCCCCGAGCCGCATCGCCTCGAAGGCGTGGCGACCGCCGCCGGACCCGAGGTCGAGGAGCCGGTCGCCGGCACGAACCCCGAGCCGCTCGTACCGGACGGTCAGCACGTCATACCCCCGGGGCCTCGGGCGCCATAGGCGAGACCTCTGACCCGCGCTCCGAGCACGATCGACCTTTGCCCGACTCCTGATGCTCGATGACCCAGCGGTAGTGCTCCGCGGTCGAGCGCGCGCACGCCGGCCAGGTGTAGCGCTCGAGGACCCGCCGGCGGGCGGCGGCAGCCAGACGGGCGCCGAGGGGGGCGTCGGTCAACACCGCCTCGATCGCATGGGCCAGCGCACCCGGATCGCCCGGCGCGACGAGCAGGCCCGTCTCCCCGTCGGCGCCCACCACCTCGGGCAGGGCCCCGCCCGTGGTCGCCACGAGCGGCACCCCGCACGCCATGGCCTCCACCGCCGGCAACGAGAACCCTTCGTACAGCGAGGGCACCACGGCCACCTGGGCCTGGGCATAGAGCTCGACGATGCGCGCGTCGCTGACCCCGGCCGCGAACTCGACGGCGTGACCGAGGCCGAGGCGATCGATGACCGCCCCCGTCGGGCTGTCCTCGCGGAGCCGTCCGACGACGACGAGGTGGACCTCGGGACGCTCGACGCGCAGCTTGGCGACCGCTTCGAGGAGGGGAA
>WQVT01000043.1 GCA_009785715.1 Acidimicrobiaceae bacterium
CCTGTTCGACGATTCCGTGTCGTTCCAGGGTGGACAGGAGCCGGGATGCCGTCGATTTGTGCACTCCCAGCACGGACGCCAGCTCGGTGACCCCCGCGGCCTGGCGGCCGGCGAGGATCTCCACCAACCGCAGGGCCCGGTCGACCGACTGCACCGGAGCAGAGTTTTCGTCTGACAGGTCCTCCGCGGTGATGGAGAATTCCTCGGCGGTCCCGGGATATTGCATGCCCAAATTTTTCCATCGATGACCCCGCGACCGCTACGCCCGACTACCGTCTTTCGTGGCCTGATCAGAGGGGGGAACGGGTTTGCGAGCGGCGTTGTTGCAGGCTGGTGAGTCGCGATTCGAGCTGGGAGAAATTCCGACCCCTGAACCGGGCCCGGGACAGGTTCGCGTCAGAATCGGGGGTGCCGGGGCCTGCCACTCCGATCTGCACATCCTCCACGACCCGGGGCGGCGACCGGCGGCGGGCGCCGAGCCGTGGATCCTCGGCCACGAGAACGCCGGGTGGGTGGATGCCCTCGGGCCGGGGGCCAGCGGCTTCGAGGTCGGCCAGCCCGTCGCCGTCTTCGGCGGGTGGGGGTGCGGGCACTGCCCGGTCTGCCTCGCCGGCGAAGAGCAGCTCTGCGACCCGGGACGGTGGGGCGGGATCGGCGCACCCGGCGGATACGCCGAGGCCCAGCTCGTCCCGGCGACCCGCCACCTCGTGCCGATCGACGGGCTCGACCCCGCCGAGTTCGCGCCCCTGACCGACGCCGCGCTCACGCCGTACCGGGCGGTGCGCAAGGCGATGCCCCACCTCGTGGCCGGAACCACGGCCGTCGTGATCGGGGTGGGCGGCCTCGGGCAGTTCGGCGTGCAGCTCCTCGAGGTCCTCACCCCCGCCCGGGTGGTGGCGGTCGAGCTGTCGGACGCGAAGAGGAAGCTGGCCGCCGAGCTCGGTGCCGACCTGGTGCTCGACCCGGCCGAGGGCGACACGGGCGCAGAGATCCGCCGCTTCGCCGGGCGGGAGGGCCCGGCTGCGGTGCTCGACTTCGTCGGTGCCGACGCCACCATCGCCCTGACGCTCGGGACCGTCGGCCGCAAGGGGCTGGCGGTCATCGTCGGCCTGGGGCGTGGCTCGGCTCCGTTCTCGTTCGTCACCAACGGGGTCGAGGCCGCCGTGACCACCAGCAACTGGGGAAGCCGGACCGAGCTTGCCGAGGTGGTCGAGCTGGCCAGGGCCGGGACCATCTCGACCAGGGTGGAGCGGCGTGATCTGACCGAGATCAACGAGGTCTTCGACCGCCTGGCGTCGGGCGAGATCGAGGGGCGGGCGGTGCTGATCCCCTGACCTAGCATCGGGGAAGGATGGAAGACGTCGCCGGGCTGCCCGGGGAGCTCATCGGTCGCCTGATCGACACCCTCGACGCTCCGGCCCCCCAGCTTCGGGCGTTCGCGACCACCCTGCTGATCCGGGCGCTCGAACTCCCGCTCGGGCAGGGCTCGCTCGTCGACGAGCTGATCGGGTCCGATCGGGCCGCGGCCCTGATCGACCGGGAGGAGGCGGCGCAGGCGAGGGCGCGTCTCCGGGAGGGCCTGGCGATCGCCCTCGACGACCTGGCGGCGAAACACGGAGAGATGAACGTCGTCCGGGTCATGCGCGACCACCTCGTCACCCAGGTTCAGGCCTGGGCGAGCCGCGCCGTCGACGACGTGGACAACCGGCGCCGGGCGGAGCGGTTCCTGGCGTGGGCCGAACGCCCCGATCAGCTGCGGGCCGCGCAGCGGCGCGGCCTGTTCGCCGGCATGGATGCAGGAGACCTCCGCCGGCTCGCGGAAAACCAGGTTCGGGGCCCGGTGACCCCGGAGACCGCCGTGGGTCTGTGGAGCGAGGTCGAGCGCTGGCTCGGACAGGTCGACGCCAGCCTCGGCGACCCCGTCCTGGATGCCTGGCAGCGCCACGGCGGGACACGGACCTAATCGGGGGACAGACGTAGAGCCGGACACGGACTTAGTGGGGGACGGACGTAAGGTGCGCCATGACTGAACCAGCGCTTGGTACCAAGGTCTCTCAGGACCCGGGAGCCACCGAATGGGAGGTTGGCGGCCTGCACCTGTCGGTCGCCTTCCGGCGGGACGACGGGGCGACGCTGCGGGTGTTCGGCCGGAGGCCCGAAGGCTGGAAGGAGATGCTCCGCTTCGACGACTTCATCGACTCGCCGCACTACCACGTGTCGATCGACAAGCCGATCATCCCCTTCGACCGGTCGAAGTACGGCGACCCGATGGAGTTCTACGTGCGCGAGATCCGAACCCACCTCGGCCAGCTCCTGATCGAGGCCGGCTTCGCGGACGTCGCCGCCAACGCCGACCTCGCCGCCGTGTCGGCCGACGCCGAGCGGATCCGTCGGGAGATGATCGACTGCGTCCCCGAGGGCTACGAGCGGGTCCCGGGCGTCGGGCTGCGGCGCGTCCCGGCCTGAGCGGAGCCGCGGTTACCTGAGGCCTCCGCCAGGGGTCAAAGCCTGCAAGGATGTCCGGCCGGCCCCGGTGGGTGAGACCCTGCCGCCGGAGGCTTCGTCGCCGGATCCGCTACGGGAGGCCACATGCTGTTCCCCACCACACTCGTCGGCAGCTACCCCCAGCCGGGCTGGCTCGTGCACCGCGACCTCCTCGGCGTGGCGCGGGTCCGGGCGCGGCAGCTGTGGAGGGTCGACCCGGAACACCTCGCCGAGGCCCAGGATGACGCCACCCGGCTGGCGGTGGAGGATCAGATCGAGCTCGGCCTCGACGTCTTGACCGACGGGGAGATCCGGCGGGAGAGCTACTCCAACCGCTTTGCGACCGCGCTCGCCGGTGTCGACGAGGAGCATCCCGGCGCGGTGAGGGGGCGGAGGGGCACCGGCAACACGATGACGGTCCCCCGGATCACCGGCCCCCTCTCCCGCCCGGGCCCGATCGAGCTCGAGGACGTGAAGTTCCTGCGCTCGCTCACCGACCGGCCGATCAAGATCACGCTGCCCGGGCCGTTCACCATGACCCAGCAGGCCGTCGACGACTACTACCACGACGGCCGGGCCATGGCCCTCGCCTATGCCGAGGCGGTGCGCGAGGAGGTGGCCGACCTGTTCGCCGCCGGCGCCGACGTCGTCCAGCTCGACGAGCCGTGGCTGGAGGCGCGCTTCGAGGAGGCCCGCAAGTACGGGGTCGAGGCCATCAACGCGGCCCTCGAGGGCGCGGCGGGCACCACCGCCCTCCACCTCTGCTTCGGCTACGCCGAGATGGTCAAGGACAAGCCGTCCCGGTACACCTTCCTCGCCGAGCTGGCGGACACGGTCGTCGACCAGATCTCCGTCGAGGCCGCCCAGTCGAACCTGGACTGCTCGACGCTCGCGGAGCTCGGCGACAAGTCCGTCATGGTCGGCGTGCTGGACCTGGCCACCGAGGAGGTCGAGACTCCCGAGACCGTCGTCGCGCGCGTCGAGCGGGCCCTCGAGTACCTCCCGCCCGAGCGCGTCATCCTCGCTCCCGACTGCGGACTCAAGTTCCTCCCCCGCGCCGCGGCGCGGGGGAAGGTCGCCGCCATGACGGCGGCCGCGCAGATCCTGCGCGGCCGCTACGAGAGCAGCTGATCAGGCGCTAGTGGTCGGCCGGGCGCCAGGAGTTGTTCGGCGTCATGTCGCCGCTCTGCCAGCGCTTCAGCTCGTCGTGGGCCACGCGGTCCTGGTAGGCGACGATCTGCTCGATGTCGTCCGCATCCACGGTGAACTCGAGGTTGAGCCCGCTCGGGTCGGTGACGTAGAGGGAGCGGCAATACCCGTGGTCGGTGACCCGGGGGGTGTACCCCTCCGCCTCGAGGCGCTCCTTCAGCGCGTCCTGGGACTCGCCGTCGAGCTTGAAGGCGATGTGGCCCTCTGAGTTCGGACGGTTCTCGGGCTCGGTCGCCCCGTGATGCTCGAAGTAGGCGATCGCTCCCCCGTCGGCCAGGCCGAAGAAGCAGTGCACGTAGTGCCGCCCACCGGGGCCCGCGTCGGTCCCCTCGACCCAGGTCTGCGCCAGCGGCATGCCGACCACGTCCTCGTAGAAATGGCGGGTCTTCGCCATGTCGTAGGTCGTGTACGCCATGTGGTGCAGGCGCTGCACCTTGATCGGGCTCGTGGCCACTGCGGATCCCGACTCAGACACGTCGACCATGGTGTACCCCCATGTCTTCTTGAAGCCGGCCCTCGGACGGGCCGGCGCAGTTGTCAATACCCTATGTCCTACGTGGTGCCCTGCGTAGCGCCCTAGTGGTCGGCGCTGGTGTCGGAGAACCCGGTCGCGCCCGGCACTCCCCTGCCCTCCCAGGTCCAATTGTTGATCTCGGGCGGGTCCTCGCCGTACTCCTCGGTGTAGTTCTCCTGCCGGACGAGCCGGTCGCGCATCTCCTGACGGAGGTAGGCGGCCTTGGCGGAAAGCCCCGGCACCCGGTCGACGACGTCGATGACGAGGTGGTAGCGGTCCATCTCGTTCATCATCACCATGTTGAACGGGGTGGTGGTGGTGCCCTCTTCCTTGTACCCGCGGACGTGGAAGTTGTTGTGGTTCTGGTGCTTGTAGGTGAGGCGGTGGATCAGCCACGGGTAGCCGTGATAGGCGAAAATCACGGGCTTGTTGGTGGTGAAGATGGCGTTGAACTCGGGCTCACTCAGTCCGTGGGGATGCTCGGTGTGGTGCTGCAGCGTCATCAGGTCGACGATGTTCACGACCCGGACCTTCAGGTCGGGCAGCTCCTGGCGGAGGATGTCGACCGCGGCCAGGACCTCGAGGGTGGGAACGTCCCCGGCGCAGGCCATGACGACGTCGGGCTCGCCCCCCTTGTCGTTGCTCGCCCAGTCCCAGATGCCGATGCCCTTCGTGCAGTGGACGATCGCCTCGTCCATGTTCAGGAACTGGAGCGCCGGCTGCTTGCCGGCCACGATGACATTGACATAGTGGCGCGAACGGAGGCAGTGGTCGGCGACAGAGAGCAGCGTGTTGGTGTCCGGCGGGAGGTAGACCCGGATGACGTCGGCCTTCTTGTTCACCACGTGGTCGATGAAGCCCGGGTCCTGGTGCGAGAGCCCGTTGTGGTCCTGGCGCCACACGTGCGAGGTGAGCAGGTAGTTGAGCGAGGCGATCGGGGCCCGCCAGGCCAGCTCGCGGGTGGTCTTGAGCCACTTGGCGTGCTGGTTGAACATCGAGTCGACGAGGTGGATGAAGGCCTCGTAGCAGCTGAAGAACCCGTGACGCCCGGTGAGCAGGTAGCCCTCGAGCATGCCCTGGCACATGTGCTCGGAGAGGATCTCGGTGACCCGCCCGTCGGCGGCAAGCTCCTCGTCGTCGTCGGGTTCCGTCTCGGCCATCCAGCTCCGGCCGGTGACCTCGAAGAGCGAGGCGAGCCGGTTCGAGGCCGTCTCGTCCGGTCCGAAGACCCGGAAGTTCTTGGCCTCGGCGTTCGAGGCCATCACGTCGCGGAGGAAATGGCCGAGCACCCTGGTCGCCTCGCCGACGGTGGTCCCCGGGGTGGTGACCGGGACGGCGTAGTCACGGAAGTTGGGCATCCGCAGCTCCGCCAGCAGCCGGCCGCCGTTGGTGTGGAGGTTGGCGCCCATGCGGCGGTGTCCCTCCGGGGCCAGCGCGGCAAGGTCGGGGCGGAGGCGGCCGGTCTCGTCGAAGAGCTCCTCCGGCCGGTAGGACTTCATCCACTCCTCGAGCTGGCGGAGGTGCTCGGGGTTGCTCCTGGTCTCCGACAGCGGCACCTGGTGGGAGCGCCAGCTGCCCTCGGTCTTGTGGCCGTCCACGAACTTCGGTCCGCTCCAGCCCTTGGGCGTGCGCAGCACGATCATCGGCCACGCCGGCCGGCCGGTGGCCCCGCGATTGCGGGCCTGCTCCTGGATCGCGGCGATCCGGTCGAGGACCTCGTCGAGCGTGCCGGCCAGCTTCTGGTGCACCATCGCCGGGTCGTCGCCCTCGACGTAGTGCGGGTCCCAGCCGTAGCCGCGGAACAACTCCGTCAGCTCGTGCTCGGGGATCCGGGCCAGGACGGTCGGGTTGGCGATCTTGAACCCGTTCAGATGGAGGATCGGGAGGACGACACCGTCCGTGACCGGGTTCAGGAACTTGTTGAGGTGCCAGCTGGCCGCGAGGGGCCCGGTCTCCGCCTCCCCGTCCCCCACGACGGTGGCCACGACCAGGTCGGGGTTGTCGAAGGCGGCGCCGAACGCGTGGACGAGGGCGTAGCCGAGCTCGCCGCCCTCGTGGATCGAACCCGGGGTCTCGGGTGCGGCGTGGCTCGGAATGCCGCCGGGGAAGGAGAATTGCTTGAACAGCCGTCGCATCCCCTCGATGTCTTTCGAGATGTCCGCGTAGATCTCGCTGTAGGTGCCCTCGAGATAGGTGTTGGCGACCATCCCGGGGCCGCCGTGGCCCGGGCCGCAGATGTAGATCACGTCCAGGTCCCGCGCCTTGATCACCCGGTTCAGGTGGGCGTAGATGAGGTTCAGCCCCGGGGTCGTCCCCCAGTGGCCGAGGAGCCGGGGCTTGACGTGCTCCGGAGCCAGCGGCACGCGCAGCAAGGGGTTGTCGAGCAGGTAGATCTGGCCAACCGACAGGTAATTCGCGGCCCGCCAATAGGCATCGATCAGGGTGAGCTCATCTTGGGACAGGGGTCCAGGAGGGGCATCGACAACGGTCATGGGCACCATCCTCTACCACAGAGCGTGAGGATGGAAGCCCCAAACGCGTCAGTGGAAGAAAGTGAACGTGGTTCGGTAGTGGTTGACCTGCCCGATCAGCGCGGTGGCGAGGGCCAACCCCGCGACGATCGAGGCCGCCACCGCGCCCTGTCGCACCCACACACCCTTTGCCCGACTCCGACCCCGCCGGACCCAATCCGCCGGCGCCAGACGGCCGACATCGATCAGGTGGCCGAGGACGTGGATGGTCGTGGCGCCGAACCAGAGGATGAAGCTCGCCTTGTGGAGGGTCAACATCCGGCCGTGCCACGAGGCGGGCACGAAGAGCAGGGCGACGCCGCTGGCGAAGAGGATCGCCGTGAGGATGACGACGAACGGCCCGAGGATCCGGAGCACCGGATGCGGCGGGCCCTTGCGCCGGTACTCGGAGTCGCCGAGGTAGTACCGGGCGAATCGCCAGCCCGTGCTCGCCGTCTTCAGGACGACGGGCGGCACGAGCAGCAGGCCCACGAACACATGCAGGCTGAGGAAGCGGTGGATCCGGAGGATGGTCACCCCCTCGACGGCCAGCATGACGAGCAACACGACGCCGACGGTCGCCGTGAGCCGGCCGTTCGCCTCGGGTCCGTCAACCGTTGCGCCGTCGCCGGACCGGCGTCTTCCGTGCGCGGGTCTCGGCAGGGCTTGGGGGGGTTCGGACATCGCCAGCGGACAGTACGGATCGCCACGGGACCGCGGTGCGCGGGGGGTGCGAGTTTTACTCGCTGCTGGCGCAGATTTAACGCCGCGTGGCCCCCCGCCACCTGCGCCGACGCGCCTGTCATGCTTGGACCATGGAGGTCTTGGTGGTCGAAGACGATCGGGCCATCGCGGAACCCATGATCGAGGGTCTGCGGAGGGAGGGCTTCACCGTGTCGTGGGTGGGCACCGGCGCGGAGGCGCTGATCGCAGCCCCGTCCGACCTGGTCCTCCTGGACCTCGGCCTGCCGGACATGGACGGCTACGGGGTCTGCCGTCAGCTGCGCGCCGGCTCGAGCGTGCCGATCATCGTCGTCACCGCCAGGGGTGCCGAGGTCGACAAGGTGGTGGGCCTCGAGCTCGGCGCCGACGATTACCTCGTCAAGCCGTTCGGCTTCCGGGAGCTGGTGGCCAGGATCCGGGCCGTGCTCCGCCGCACCGAGACCCAACCCGCCTCGCCGCCGGTCGAGGGACCCCAGGATCTCGGCGCCCTGGTGATCGACCGGCGGACGCGCCGGGTCACCGTCGACGGCGAGGAGCGGGCGCTCACCCCGAAGGAGTTCGAGCTGCTCGCCCTGCTCGCCGAGGACCCGGGGGCGGTCGTCACCCGCCAGCAGATCCTGGAGGAGGTCTGGGATCCCCACTGGTACGGGCCGACGAAGACCGTCGACGTGCACGTGGCGTCGCTGCGCCGCAAGCTCGGACACCCCGAGTGGATCGAGACGGTGCGGGGCGTCGGCCTGCGGCTCGCCCCCGGCGCGCCGGCGCCGTGACGCCCCGATTGTCCCGATTGTGCTGAGACAGCGGGTGCCGTGAGACAACGCCTGGTCCTGTCCTACCTCTCGGTGGCGGCGGTGGTGCTGCTGGTGCTCGAGATCCCCTTCGCCATCCTCACCTATCGCCACGAGCGGGACCTCTTGGTGAACCAGGCAACGCAACAGGCGACGGGGATCGCCGTGGTGGTCGCCCAGGACGTCGCCGACCGGCGCCAGGCCAGCCTCGGCGACCTCGTCCGTCGCTACCACACCGAGGCCGGCGGCGAGGTGCTGGTGATCAGCCGGTCCGGGACGGCGGCGGCCGACTCGGACCTCGACGCGAGAGAGGACCTGGCCCTGCTCCGCCCGCAGATCCGAAGCGCCCTGGCAGGGAAGACGGCCAGCGCCTGGCTCGTCGAGGATGGCAACCCGGTGGTCGTCGCGGCAGTCCCGGTTCACGGAGAGGCGGGCGACCCCGAGGAGACCGCCCTCGCCGGTGCCGTGCTCGTCTCCGTGCCGGCGGATGCCACCTACGACCGCATCCACGCCATGTGGATCGCCCTCGCCGGCTTCGCCGTCGTGATCCTCGCCCTCACCGGCCTCCTCGGCGCCCGGATCGCGCGGGACCTGACCCGCCCCCTGGCCAAGCTGGAACACGCCGTGAGCAGGCTCGGCGACGGCCAGCTCTCCGAGCGCGCCACGCCGGAGGGACCGAACGAGTTGCGGGCCCTGGCGCGTGCCTTCAACGGCATGGCCGAGCGCATCGAGGACCTGGTGAGCGCGCAGGCGAGGTTCGTTGCCGACGCCTCGCACCAGCTGCGGTCCCCCCTCACCGCGCTGCGCCTCCGTCTCGAGAACCTCGAGACCGACGTGGGTGGGGCCGCCGAGGAGTCGCTCGGGGCCGCCCAGCGGGAGGTCCAGCGCCTCTCGCGACTGGTGGACGGCCTGCTCACGCTGAGCCGGGCGGAGGGGGACCGGCCCGACCGGGAGGCGGTGGACGTCGCCTCGGTGGTCGAGGAGCGGGTGGAGTTCTGGGAACCGCTGGCGACCGAGCGGGGCGTCGACATCCGCCTGGCGACGACCAACCTGGCCGACCCGGTGATGTCGCTGATCCCCGGCGACCTGGAGCAGATCGTGGACAACCTGCTGGCAAACTCGCTCGACGCAACCCCCGAGGGCGGAGCCATCGGCGTCGAGCTCTGCGACACGATCGCCGGCGTCGACGTGGCCATCATCGACCAGGGGCCGGGGATGAGCGACGAGGCCATAGCCCGCGCCTTTGACCGCTTCTGGCAGGGGGGGCGGCCCGGGAGCGGCGGGAGCGGGCTCGGGCTCGCCATCGTTGCGCAACTGGCCCACCGCAACGGGGCCGAGATCGAGCTCCTGCCGGCGCCACCGCGGGACCCGACGGCGTCGGTGGCGGGCGGGGTCCGCGGCGGGGCTCCCGTCGGTGGCGCAGACGTCGGGGGGCCCGAGCCGGTGCACGACGCGGAGGGCGGCGAGGGGCGGGGGCTGGGCCCCGGCCTGCTGGCGCTCGTCCACCTGCGGGCGCTGGAAAGCTGAGGCGCTGAAACCCTTGACATCGGAGTTACCCGAGTTACGCTAGTAGCCATGGACGACTCGGAGATCGAACAGAAGGTCCGGGACCGGTTCCCGGCCGGAGCGCTGGCGGAGGTGAAGGTGCTCCGGCATGCCGACGATCCCGCCGTTGAGCCGGGCACCGTCCTCGTCCGGATCACCGCCAATCC
>WQVT01000044.1 GCA_009785715.1 Acidimicrobiaceae bacterium
CCACCCGAGCAGGGAAGCCGCCAAGGAGTCGTGGGCGGCCTTCCAGGCGGACCCCGACTGGACCTCGGTGCGCCAGGCGAGCGAAGAGAAGGCCGGCGGATCCCTCACCGCCAGCGTGACCTCGGTGTACCTCGACCCGACGGACTTCTCCGAGCTGTCCTGACTCTCCGGGTGTACTGACTTCCAGGTGTGCCGACAGCATCGGATCGGCACATCTGATTGACACGACGCTCCCCCGGCGATATCTGTAGAAGTGGTCAAGTCAGCCTTGGCCGTGGCTTACCGAGGGGGGTGCCACAGAAATGACAAGCGCTGTATCCGGTCGCGTCCGGGCGGCCATGCCGCGGCATCGGTGGAACGGGGGGCGCTTCGCGCTCCTGGCGGCGCTGACGGGGATGGTCGGGATCCTCTGCAGCGGCGTGCAGAGCGCGAGCGCAGCCGCAAGCGGTGTGAAGGCGGGCGGCTCGATGACCGTCTTCGAGGTCGGTGTCGCCCAGGGCGCATGGCCGACCGGCATCGACCCGCCGAACGACACGAGCCCCGGCATCAACCAGGACCTGATGAGCGCCGTCTACGGCGAGCTGCTCGAGCTCGGCCCGGGCGGGAAGGTCGTGCCCGATCTGGCGACCGGCTACAAGATCCTCGACAACGGCCTCACCTACGAGTTCGACATCCGCCGCGGGGTGAAGTTCTCCGACGGCACCCCGTTCGACGCCGCCGCGGTGGCGTTCAACTTCAAGCGCGACTTCGCAGACAAGACCTCGCACAACCCGTTCTGGCCGCTCAAGTCGATCACCACCAGCGGCCAGTACAAGGTCGACGTGAACCTGACCGCGCCGTACTCGCCGCTGATCAACTCGATGTTCGACAGCCCGCAGAACTGGATCGTCTCCCCCACCTCACTGCAAAAGTTGGGCGAGACGAAGTTCAGCCTCTACCCGGTCGGCGCCGGGCCGTTCAAGGTCGTCTCCGACATCCAGAACGTGACGATGTCGCTCGAGAAGAACCCGCTGTACTGGCAGAAGGGCCGGCCCTACCTCGACAAGCTGACGTTCAAGTCGGTCCAGAGCGACAACACCGCACTCGAGGACATGGAGGCCGGCCAGGGCCAGGCCTACATCGACATGACGACGCTCCAGCTGGTCCCGGCGTTCAAGAAGGCCGGTTTCAAGGTCACCCTGCAACCTTCGACCACGCCCAACGACATACAGATCAACACGACCAAGCCGCCGTTCAACAACATCCTGGCGCGTGAGGCGTTGTACTACGCCACCGACGTCGCGACCCTGGACAAGACGCTGAACGGGGACACCACCAAGCCCGTGCAGGGTTTCACCACCCCGACCGGGCTGTTCTACAACGCGACCGTCCCCGGCTACCGGACCTACAACCTCGCCAAGGCCAAGGCCATCGTCAAGCAACTGGGCGGCCTGAGCTTCACGCTCATGATCAGTTCGGCCCCCGGCGGGAAGCTGCTCGGCGAGGCGCTACAGACCATGTACACCGACGCCGGCATGAAGGTGACGCTCAACCCGTTGGAGCTCGCACCGATCATCGCCGCCTATGCGTCCGGGAACTGGCAGGCGACCACCCAGAACTCGGGATCGTGGGACCCCGCTGTCGGCGTCGGCCAGAACGTCCGGTTCCTCTCCGGCGCCCGCTTCAGTGGGGTCGACGACAAGCACCTCGACCAGCTGCTGACGCAGGCCACCAGGGTGCCCGAGGAAGAGCGCGCCGCGATTTATCAGAAGGCCGCGATCTATGAGAGCCAGAAGGCCTACGCCGTCGAGATGTACCCCGCGAGCCTGTGGGACATCGCCGCCAAGAACGTCACCGCTCCCGGCCTGACGAGCCTGCACCCCCAGGTGATCGGCGCCCCCGAGGTGTGGTGGGCCGACGCCGGCTTCACGTCGTAGCCCTACTCAGATCACCACGACGGAGCGGAGGACCTCGCCCCGCTGCATCCGGCCGAACGCCTCCTCGACATCGCCAAGCCCGATGACCTCACTGACGAAGCCGTCGAGGTCCAGCCGGCCCTTCAGGTACAGGTCGATCAACATCGGAAAGTCCCGGGTGGGCAGGCAGTCGCCGTACCACGACGACTTCAGCGCGCCGCCACGGCCGAACAGCTCGATCATCGGGAGCTCGATCGTCATCGACGGGTCGGGCACCCCCACCTGGACCAGGGTCCCGGCCAGGTCACGCGCCTCGAACGCCTGCCGGTAGGTCTCGGGCCGGCCCACCGCCTCGATCACGAGGTCGGCGCCGAACCCACCGGTGAGGGCCTTGATGGCCTCCACGGGATCGGCGCGAGAGGCGTTGACCACGTCGGTGGCGCCGAACCGCTTCGCCCACTCGAGCTTGCGGTCGTCGAGATCGACGGCGATCACCCTCCGTGCGCCGGCCAGCGTGGCGGCCGCGATGGCGGCGTCGCCGACCCCACCGCAGCCGAACACCGCCACGGTGTCCCCCCGGGAGACCCCGCCGGTGTTCACCGCGGAGCCGAACCCGGCCATCACCCCGCACCCGATGAGCCCGGCGGCCTCGGGGCGGGCAGCCGGGTCGACCTTGACCGCCTGGCCCGCCGCCACGAGCGTCTTCTCGATGAACGCGCCGATGCCGAGCGCTGCGCTCAACCGCGTGCCGTCCGCCAGGGTCATGGGCTGCGTGGCGTTGGCGCTGTCGAAGCAGTACCACGGCCGGCCCCGCAGGCACGAGCGGCACTTCCCGCACGGCGCCCGCCAGGCGAGGACGACGTAGTCGCCCGGCGCCACGTTTTCGACTCCCGGTCCGACCTGCTCCACATGACCCGCCGCCTCATGGCCCAGCAGGAACGGGAACTCGTCGTTGATCGCCCCCTCCCGGTAGTGCAGGTCGGTGTGGCACACCCCGCAGGCGTCGACCTCCACGACCACCTCGCCGGGCCCGGGATCGGGGACGAGGACCTCCTCGATCTCGACCGGCTCCCCCTTGGCCCTAGAAACCACTCCACGGACCCGCTGCGCCATCCAGAGGCCTCCCGTCTCGCTCCCGCACCCACTGTGCCGGGCGCCAGCAGACTAGCGATCCCCGCCCGTGAGCAGATCCCGTACATGTGCGTGATTCGCGTCCATGTGAGCCGTCAAGGGTCAAAAGGCGCCACCCCTCGCTCACATGGACCGAGATCACTCACAAAGGTTGGACAAAGTGCCACTGATGCGCTCCCGCCGGACCCAAAGCAGCCAGCAACGCGCCAAAGAGCACATGGCCCCAGCCGCCACTCTCCCCTCAACAGGGAGAGGGGCGAGGCGGCATGCTCAATACGCGAGGACCCGCCGTACAGCAGCCACAACGTCGTCCGTCTGCGGCAATATCGCCCGCTCCAAGGTCGGCTCATACGCCACCGGGGTGTCGGTGGCGCCGAGGCGACAGACCGGGGCGTCGAGCTCGGCGAAGCAGTGCTCACCCACCCACGCCGCCACCTCTGCCCCGAACCCGCTGGTGAGCGAGTCCTCGTGCGCCACGAGGACCCTGCCCGTCTTGGCCACCCAGTCCCCGACGAGCTCGTGATCCCAGGGCGCCAGCGAGCGGAGGTCCACCACCGCCACGGACAGGCCTTCGCCGGCGAGGGTCTCCGCCGTCTGTCGACCTTTCTCCACCAATGCCCCCCACGTGACGATGACTAGGTCGGACCCGTCCCGTACCACCCGGCCCTTCCCGAACGGCACGCGGTGGTCGGGCGCAGGAAAAGGCGTGCGGGTGTAGGGCTGGCGAAGGAGATGCTTGTGTTCGAGGAACAGCACCGGATCCTCGGCTTCGAGCGCGCTGCGAAGCAGGCCGGCGGCGTCGGAGGCGCGTGACGGCATCACCACCGCCAGCCCGGGAACGTGGGTGAAGATCGACTCACCCGACTGCGAGTGCCAGATCGCCCCACCGGTCAGGTAGCCGCCGATGGCGACACGGAGGACCATCGGGCAGGTGAAGCTGCCGGCCGAGCGCCACCGGATGGTTGCCGCCTCGCTCTTGATCTGCTGCATGGCGGGCCAGATGTAGTCGAAGAACTGGATCTCGGGGACGGGCCGCAGCCCTCGCAGTCCCTGGCCCACCGCCCGGCCGACGATGTTGGCCTCGGCAAGCGGCGTGTTGAAGCACCGGTCGGTCCCGAAGCTGCGCTGCAGGCCGTGCGTCGTTCCGAACACCCCGCCCTTGCCGGCGACCTCGCCGAGCACGGCATCACGGGCGTCGGCCACGTCCTCACCGAACACCCGGATTCGCTCGTCGAGCGCCATCCGCTCGGCCAGCGTGCGCCGGATCGCCTCACCGAGGGCAACGGTCTCCCCGCCGCCCTGGCCGATCTCGGCGTCGCTCCGCTCGGAGAAGACGGGGATCCGGGGCAGGTCGATGACGTGCTCGGTGACGGCGGCCGGATCGGGACGCGGGGCCGCAAGGGCGGAACGGGCCGCCTCGAGGACGATCCGGCGGGCCTCCTCGCGGATCCCCGCAACGGCCGTCTCGTCCAGCACCCCCGCCTCGAGGAGCACCGCCTCGAACTGCACCAACGGGTCGTTGGCGGACTCATCCGCGAGCTCGCCGGCGGAGCGGTACTTGCTCTGGGTGTCCGCCGAGGAGTGGGAGTAGGGGCGGGTCACACGGGCGTGGACGAGCGCCGGTCCCGACCCCGAGCGCAGCGTCTCGACGATCGCCGGCATCCGCCGGCGGACCTCGAAGTAGTCGAGCCCGTCGACGCGGTGCACGGCGAGGCCCGGGAAGCCCGCCACCAGCTCAGAGATCGGCGCCGGCGCCTGCTCCTCGACCGGGACCGAGATCGCCCAGCCGTTGTCCTCGACCAGGAAGAGAACGGGGAGGGAGAGCGTGCAGGCCGTGTTCAGGGCCTCCCAGAACTCCCCTTCGGAGGTGGCGCCTTCGCCGAGGCTGACGTAGGTGATCTCCTCGTTGCCCACCGGGCAGCCGGGCAGGGCATCGCGGCCGGACAGGTACCGGGTCGCCTCGGCACAGCCCACCGCCGGCAGGCACTGGCTGCCGGTGGGGCTCGACTGGGTGACGACGTTGAGCCGGGCCATCCCGAAGTGGCAGGGCATCTGGCGTCCGGCAGAGGACGGGTCCTCGGCGGAGCCGACCGACTGGAGAAGGATGTCCCGGGGGCTCGCCCCGAGGGCGAGCATCAGCGCCCGATCCCGGTAGTAGGGGAAGAACCAGTCGTGACCGGCACGCAGTTCCCGGCCAAGGCCGAGCAGGAGTGCCTCGTGGCCGGCCCCGGAGATCTGGAAGTACACCCTGCTCTGCTTCTGCAGGGCGATCTCCCGGTCGTCCATCAGACGCGAGATCCACGCCGACCGGAAGTCCTCGACGGCCTCCTTGGCCGGAACCCCTCTGATCAGCCCGTCGCCGGTTGCCGGCGGCTCCGGGAGCGACTCGAGCGGGGGCACCGCCCTGAGTGACGGCACGGGCTCGGGGAATGCGGCGGTGGATGCCATCAGGCCCCGCATCGTAGGACCCGACGGATGGCGCCGTGGATGCCTGCTCATTCAGGGACTACCTCCTGCCGCTTGGCATTCCGGGGGGACGGCCGGTACGTCCGGTGTCACATATTCGTCTCGTCCGGCGCCCAAAACGTGTCATTCACGGAATTCACATCCGGCCGTCACGATCGGCGGGCTCATGAACCGGGCTTGATGACCATGATCACGAGCGCCACCACGAAGATCAGATCCGAGGCCGCCGACGCCCACAACAGGCGCCGGCCGGAGGCGGGCAGCGCCGGGTCTGAGCCGCCAGGGTCGGGGCCGCCAGGAGCGCCGGCGCTGCCCGGCGTGCACGGGCCTCCGGGTACCTCAGCACCGCCGGAAGCCTCGGCCGCGAGTGACGCCCGCCGAAGCACCGCCCCGGCGGGACGGACGATCCCGAGGAGCAGGGCGGCAGCCACGAGCCACAACCCGAGGCCCACATCGACCCACGCTTCGCCGAACGCACCTCCTCCCGGCCCGACGGCGATCGCCGCCGCCCCGAAGACGGGCACCACCAGCAGCGCCAGCTCCGCCCGGCGGGGCGCCCGGAAGTAGCGGCGCACCTCCTCGGCGGCCGTCTCGGAATCGGGGTGCCGGGCGCCGCCCCCATAGACGCCCGAGAGGGCGACGGCCCCGAAGCCGATCACGGCCGACGTGACGTGCAGCGCGACGAACACGTCGTAGGCGGCACCGTCAGCCAACGGGCGGGCGGGGCACCGCTAGTTGGGACACGAGGGCGCGCCGCTCTTCGGTGTTCCGGGAAGGCTGTAGGTGGTGCTGGTGGTCGGCGGCACCGTCGTCGAGGTGGGGGGCACCGTCGTCGAGGTGCTGGTGCTCGACGAGGTCGACGTGGTCGACGCCGAACCATTCGACCCGGACGTCCTCGGCGGGTGCGGGACGGTGCCCACGCGGGTCCTGGTGCCGGTGAGGACCTGGATCGACGTCGGACCGAGCCCATCGGACACCTCGAGGCTCACCGGCCCCCGGAGGTAGGCGGCGACCGTGTCGGCGGCGGCCAGGCCATCGGGGCCGTATTGCACGACCGTCGAGGTCTGCCCGTACGCCGTCGCGTTCTGGAGCCCGACCACGTCGAACCCCACCGAGCTGAGCGCGCTCCCGGTACGGCCGGCCTGCCCGCTGATTCCCGAGCCGTTGATGACGGTGATCTGGATGGTCGAGGTCGGGACCGTGGAGCTGGTGGTCGTAGCCGTAGGTTTCGAGGTGCTCGTCGGCGCAACGGTGGTCGTCGTGGTGGTGGTGGTCGCTGCGGCCGTGGTCGCGACACTGGTCGGGGCCCGCGTCGGGACGGCGGCGGGTGCCTTCGCCCCGAAGGACAGGAACTGGGCAACCATCGCCCGGTCAGCACCCCGTTGGGGGATGAGCACGTCGTTGGGCCCGGACGGGGTCTGCAGGGTCTCGGGCGTGGCGGGCATCGTCCATCCGACGATGTTCGCCGGGTTTATGTTCCGGAACGTTGCGGCCAGGTTGACCAGCTGCTGGTCGCTCAGACTGTCGTCCACCGTCAGGTTCTTGGTCAATCCCCCGATGATCTGGTCGAGGGTGATGGGGTTTCCGAGTCCCTGCGACTGGGCCTTGGCCGCCAGCTTGCGGATGAACATCTGCTGGCGCTCGATACGGGCCAGATCGCTCTCGGCCTCCTGCTGCCAGCCCTGGCCGGGCAGGCGATAGGTGTATTCCCGGGACCGGACAAAGGCCAGCGCGAGGTTGCCGGTCAGGTTGACGCACCCGGGTCCGCCGATATAGAGACCGGCGTTGACGTCTCGAACGGGCGTCGGGAAATAGATGTTCACCCCGCCGAGGGCATCGGCGATGTCCTTGAATGAGTCGAAGTCGACGTCGATGTAGTGGTTGATGTCGATGCCGTACTTCGTCTCGATCGTCCGAATGAGCAGGTTCGGGCTCACGCCGAGTGCCGCATTGATCTTCTGCATGCCGAGAGGCGGGATGTCGAAGTAGGTGTCCCTCGGGATCGACAGCAGGGCGATCTGCTTGGTGGCCGGCACCACCCGGGCGAGCATGATCGTGTCGGAGCGCGCGCCGGAGACCGCCGACGCCGACCCGAATGACTTGTCGCCCGGTTGGTTCAGTCCCGCACGCGTGTCGCTGCCGACGATCAGGAACGTCTCGGCCGGCAGCGGTGGCGGAGCCTTTTTGCCGGGTGGTGGCGGGGCAACCTTGACCCGGCTCTGCGGATCGCGCGAGACCGGGATCTCCGCGCTCAGGTGGATCCGCCCGATCTGGTTGAGGCGCCACACCGCGTACCCGGCCCCGAGGGCACTGAGGACGATGGTCAGGGCGACGGCGACGTTGACCCCGATCAGGAGTCGGTGGGACCACAGGCGACCGGTCGTGGCCGTCGTCCCGGCCTCCGGGCGCCGGGCGTGCCTGGGAACGTAGTGGCCCGGCTGCTCTGCGGAAGATGAGGCGTGCTCATTTTGATCGTCACCGGGCCCCGCTCCCGTCGAGGGCGGAGGGCCCTCGCCCAGCCCGTCGTCGCTCATGGCCGGCGCCGGGTCATGGCATTCCGGCGGTCATGGCAAGGTTCGCCGTCATGGAAACCCCCACGCCGGCGGTGCTGGCCTAGGGACGGGGAAAAGCACGCTGTCGCAACGATGACCCGCGAAAGTAGCCCCCCGACGCCTGCGATTCGCAGCCGCGGGCATCGCAGGGGGGCACGATTGTGGGGCTCAGGTCTTGGAGCCGAGCCAACCTCGAGATTTGAACAGCCACAGCAAGGCGATCACGGCGACGAGCTCCGTGCCGATCCCGACGCCGACGAAGGTCTCCCATCCGCCGATGCTGTCCACCAGGAAGCTGAAGTTCTGGCCGAAGAACCCCGTGAGAAACGACAGTGGCAGGAAGATCGTCGAGATGATGGTCAGCTGCTTCATGACGACGTTGAGCTGATTGGAGGTGACCGAGAGGTAGGCGTCCGTGACGCCCGACACCAGGTCGCGGTAGCCATCGACCAGGTCGGCCAGGCGGATCAGGTGGTCGTAGATGTCGCGGAAGTACGGATGGGCCTCGTCGTCGAACCCCGGGAGCTCCGTGATCCCACTGGCCAGGCCGGCGAAGATGTCGCGCGCCGGACCGATCACCTTGCGCAGCCCGACGAGGGCGCTGCGGTACTCGAGAAGCCGGACCAGGTGCTCCTGGCGCGGATGGGCGATGATCGCGTCCTGGAGGGTGTCGATCCCCTCGTCGAGGCTGCTCAGCACCGGAAAGAAGCTGTCCACGAGCGTGTCGGCCACCCGGTGGAAGATGCGAGCCGGGTTGTGCACCGCGACGCGCGAGGTCTTCATCCGCTGGGCCAGGTGGCCGAGCGACGGGCAGGTCCCGCGGTGGACGGTGACGATGTAGTGCACGGCCACGAAGAAGTGCACCTCGCTCAGGTCGTCGAGGCTCTCGGGGATCGACTGGGGGGCCGCGTCACCGGTCAGGCCGAAGAGCGAGTCGCCGAGATCGAGGGCGGAGCCGTGCATGACCAGGAAGGTGAAGTCGTCGAACTCCTCGAGCTTCGGGCGCTCCCCGAACTGCTCGGCGTCCTCGATGGCGAGGGGATGGAAGTGGAACACGTCGCGCAGCCAGGTGAGCTCCTCGGCCCCGAGACGGGGCAGGTCCAACCAGAAGAATGACCCGGCGGCGATCCGGGCCTCGATGTCCGATCGGCTGACTCCGTTCACGACGACGCCCTGATCGTCGAGGAGGTGGTTCGTCGGTATGGCCGAGACCCCGGCGGTGGTGGTGGCCATGGCGCCAGCTTGCCATCCCGGTCGTGCCTGCGAAGCCGCGCCCGTGCGGCGCCCTCCGCTACGGTCCTGATCGTGGCCAGTGTCAAGGAGGTCCTGGGGCGGATCGGTGCGGCGGAGGAGGGGGCCGGGTTGGCCATCCGGCCGGTGCGGGGCTGGAACGCCCGGCGAATCTTCGTCGACCTCCCCTTCCGTATCCATGGGGGGGATCCGACGTGGGTGCCGCCGCTGCGGATGGGGGTCTACGACCGGATCTCCAGACGCCATCCGGCCAATCAGCACCAGCGGAACCAACTGTGGATCGCCTACCGCCGAGGACGGCCGGTCGGGCGCATCGGCGCCTGCATCGACGAGTCCTACAACCAGTTCCACGACGTGCGATGGGGTTGGGTCGGATTCTTCGACTCCTTCGACGATCCCGACGTTGCCGGCGGGCTGTTCGAGGCGGCGAAGGGCTGGCTGCGCCAGCAGGGAATCGAGCACTGCGCCGGCCCGGCCAACTTCACCACCAACGACGAGGTCGGGCTGCTGGTCGACGGCTTCGACGAGCTGCCGGTGCTGCTCACCCTGCAGAATCCCCGCTACTACGAGCAGCTGTGGACGGGCGCCGGGTGGGAGCCGCTCGAGGACCTGTGGGCGTGGCGCTTCGAGAAGCC
>WQVT01000045.1 GCA_009785715.1 Acidimicrobiaceae bacterium
GCACTTCCCGGCCTTGCAGTTCCACCGCACGGCCATGTCGCCTGCGTGCATCGCCTGCACGTGGTGGACGGCGTCGAGGACGACCTCTCCGTCATCGACCGGAACCGTGTAGTCGGTCATCTGACCGCCGTCGGCGTCCCCCCGCCAGAGTCGCAGGGTCAGGTCGTAGCTCAATGTCGCTGCTCCATCAAACGTCCGTGCTCCATCAAACGTCCGTGCTCCATCAGTGCTCTTCCTCCAGCAGGGCTGCCAGTTCGGGGGGTGGGACCGGCAGTGGTTGCTCCTTCACCGCCACCGCATCGCCGTCGTAGGAGACGATGAGGTTGCGCTTCCCCCAGTAGTCGTAATCGGTCATCGGGTAGTCGCCCCGGGTGTGGCCGCCACGGCTCTCCTTCCGGAGCAGGGCCGCCTGGGCGACCGCCTCGGAGACGAGGAGCATGTTGCGAAGATCGATCGAGAGGTGCCAGGCCGGGTTGTACTGCCGGTGCCCGTCGATGCTCATGTGCGCCATGCGCTCCTTCAGCGAGGCGAGCTTCTCCATGGCCTCCTTGATCTCGGCCTCGACCCGGATGATGCCGACCAGGTCCTGCATCACGTCCTGGAGCTCGTGCTGGATGGTGTAGGGGTTCTCGCCGCCTTCGACGCTGAAGGGAGCGAGGGCGCCGGTCTCGGCTGCCTGCACGTCCTCTTCGTGAATCTTCGGTCGGTTGTCCCCCAGGTTCTGGGCGTGGGCAGCGGCGTGGTCGCCGGCCCGCTTCCCGAAGACGAGAAGGTCCGAGAGGGAGTTGCCGCCGAGGCGGTTGGCCCCGTGCATGCCGCCGGCCACCTCGCCCGCAGCGAAGAGCCCGGAGACGATGGACTCCTCGGTGTCAGGGTCGACCTCGACACCACCCATCACGTAGTGGCAGGTCGGTCCGATCTCCATCGCCTCTTTGGTGATGTCGACCTCGGCCAGCTCCATGAACTGGTGGTACATCGAGGGCAGGCGGCGCTGGATGTACTCGGCGCTTCGACGGGTGGCGATGTCGAGGTAGACGCCGCCGTGGGGCGAACCCCGGCCTTCCTTGATCTCGTTGTTGATCGCCCGGGCCACCTCGTCACGGGGGAGCAACTCGGGGGGGCGCCGGTTGTTGCGTTTGTCGTCGTACCAGCGGTCGGCTTCCTCTTCGGTGTCGGCCGTCTCGGCTTTGAAGAACTCCGGGATGTAGTCGAACATGAAACGCCGGCCCTCGGAGTTGCGCAGAACGCCGCCGTCGCCACGCACACCTTCGGTGACGAGGATGCCCCGAACCGATGGGGGCCAGACCATCCCGGTGGGGTGGAATTGGACGAACTCCATGTTCACGAGGGTCGCCCCGGACCGCAGCGCCAAGGCGTGCCCGTCGCCGGTGTACTCCCAGGAGTTCGACGTCACCTTCCACGACTTCCCGATTCCCCCGGTGGCAAGGACCACCGACGGCGCCTCGAACACCACGAATCGACCCAGTTCCCGGTCGTAGCCGAAGGCGCCGGCGATCCGATCACCGTCTTTGAGCAGCGTGGTGACGGTGTGCTCCATAAAGACGTCGATGCCGAGCTGCACGAGCCGCTGCTGCAGGGTCCGAATGATCTCGAGGCCGGTCCGGTCGCCGACGTGCGCCAGCCTGGCGTAACGGTGACCCCCGAAGTCCCGCTGGGAGATGAGCCCATCCGGGGTCCGGTCGAACAGGGCCCCCCATTGCTCCAGCTCCCACACCCGATCCGGAGCCTCCTTGGCGTGAAGCTCGGCCATCCGGTAGTGGTTCAGCAGCTTGCCGCCTCGCATCGTGTCACGGAAGTGGACCTGCCAGTTGTCCTCCTTCCAGACGTTGCCCATCGCCGCGGCCACCCCGCCCTCGGCCATGACCGTGTGGGCCTTGCCGAGCAGGCTCTTGCAGATCACCGCCGTTCGGGCACCGGCATCGTGGGCGGCAATGGCGGCGCGTAGTCCGGACCCGCCGGCCCCGATGACCAGGACATCGTAGGAATGGGTGTCGAGATCAGGCACTAGATCCACCTCCCGTTACCGAGCCATCCCGCTGCCGCCAGCCGGACATAGAGATCTGTCAGGCCGACGAAGATGAGGCTGGCCCAGGCCAGCTGCATATGTCGTTGGTTGAGCTTGGAGACCACGCCCCATGCCCAGAATCGCACCGGATGCTTCGAGAAGTGCTTCAGCCGGCCGCCGACGATGTGGCGGCAGGAGTGGCACGACGCGGAGTACAGCCACAACAACGCCGCGTTGACGAGGAGCACGAAGCTCCCGAGGCCGACGTGGCCACCCCCGATCGCCGGGGACCGCGACGTTACGAACGCCACGACGGCGTCGTAGGTCAGAATCACGTTGAACACCAGGCCGGCGTAGAAGAAATACCGGTGGATGTTCTGGAAGATCAGCGGGAACCGCGTCTCACCCGTATACCGCTTGTGAGGCTCCGCAACCGCGCAACCGGGCGGGGACTGCCAGAAGGCCCGGTAGTAGGCCCGTCGGTAGTAGTAGCAGGTGAGTCGGAAGCCGAGGGGGAAGATAAGGATCAGGATCGCCGGTGAGATTGGCCACCAGGTCCCGATGATCCCGAGGTTCGGGACGTGGATCCCGTGCATGGCCCCGGCCCGGGCGTGGTTGCAGACGCTGGCGATGCAGGGCGAGTAGAAGGGCGAGATGTAGGGCTTCACGTAGTAGTTGGCGTTCTGGAACGCCGCGAATGTCGCGTAGCCGATGAACAGCAACAGCACCGCCGCGGAGATCGTCGGCGAGACCCACCAACGATCCCGTCGAAGGGTCCGCGCCGAGATGGCGGCGCGACCCGCCGTTGGTCTGGGGGGTGCCGCTGCTGGTGCTGCCATCGTTCCGTCCCTTCTCCCGGCGACTCAACCGGGCAACTTGTTAACCGTACGCTCATCTCCCCTAAAGGAGAAGGGCCTCTTCACTCTGGTCTGTAGAGCTATTGGCTATCGACGGGCTAAGCTGAGTGAACGTGCAACTTCATCAGCTTCGCTACATGGTCAGTGTCGCTGACGAGGGAGGATTCACACGGGCGGCGGCGCAGCTGCGAGTTGCCCAGCCCTCTGTCAGCGCTGCCGTGCGTGCGCTCGAGCGTGAACTTGGTATCGAGCTGTTCCACCGATCCGGCGGTGAGGTCACTCCCACGCCGGCAGGCGAAGCCCTGCTCCCCTGGGCCCGTCAGGTGCTGGCCGATTGCGAGGCCGGGCGGGCAGCGGTGGGTGACCTCATGGGCCTTCGCCGGGGAAGGCTGTCGCTCGGTGCGACGCCGACCCTGACCACCGAACTGCTCGCCCCGATCCTCGCCGACTTTCACCGTCGTTACCCCCACCTGGAGCTCTCCCTGCGGGAGGAGGGCTCCGGCCGTCTCGTGACCGCGCTCGAACGGGGGGAACTGGATCTGGCGGTGGTCGTCCTGCCCGTCGAGCGATCGTGGGTGCGGACCGAGCCGCTGGTCGAGGAGGAATTGGTCTTGGCGGTACCGCCGGGACACCCCCTCGCCGAGCGGAACTCAGTCAGCATCAACGACCTCGAGGACCTGCCCCTGGTCATGTTCCGAGAGGGCTACGACCTGCGGGAATCGACCGTCTCGGTGTGTCGCGAGGCCGGCTTCACACCGACGTTTTCGGTCGAGGGCCCGGAAATGGACGGCGCCCTCGCCCTCACGGCCGCCGGTCTCGGAGCCACCGTCGTCCCGGTCTCGGTGATCGACGTCGGCGGACCCCTCATCGGCGTGCCATTCCACGACGTGGCCCTCCGCCGCACGATCGGGCTCGCGTACCGTCAGGACCGCCGGCTCCCACCTGCGGCTCGAGCCTTCGCCGACACGCTTCGGGAGCAGGTCGCGAGGCCGACACCGGTTTCGCCACGAGGAGCGAGTCTTCCCGAAGCACTGGGGCCGGCCGTCTGACGAACGCGGCGGGCTGCCCGCTGCGGTCTGAGTCACTCATCTTCCGCCTGGGCATTCCCGTCGGGCTCTTTGCAGAAGAGGGCGTCAAGCATGGCGCCCAGGACCCAGGGGGTGAGGCGCGTGCCATCCCACTTGGAGCGACTCGGGTCCGCCGGCGGCAGCGCGAGCCCTATGCCTGGCTGAAGTGGGCGGACGGGTGGCGCGCTGGTGAGCCGCCGACCGTTTGCCAACGTGAAGATGAACGACCCGTCGGGACAGGCTTCGATCTGGAACCCGCCCTCGTGGTGACGGTGATGATGGCGGCTGCAGAGGCTGACGAGGTTGTCCAGGCGCGTGTGGCCACCGTGGATCCAGTGGCGGACGTGGTGGGCCTGCACCGACCTTGCGCTGCAGCCGGGAAAGCGACACCCGCCGTCCCGCAACGCCAGCGCCCGACGGAGGGGCCGGCTGATGCGGCGGGTCCGCCGCCCAATGTCCAGGATCTCTCCCCGACCGTTCACCCTCACCTTGACCGTGGGTTGGTCGCACAACATCTGCTCGATCGTCGAGGGCGCCAGCCCCGGACCGTCGAGGAGCTGGCATCGTGCACCCTCGAAATCCTCCGCCTTGCCGGCATGTGCATCGCCCTGCGCAACCCGTGGCCCCGGACCGCTCGGCCCGTTCGGGTCGATGACTCGCGCCTCGATGATCTCCGACGCCGGACCCTCCTGACCCGAGCGGGTCGGATCCGACCCCTCCGTACTCAGGACGGATTCGTCCGCGACGACCGTGACGAGGTACCGATCCCCATCGTCCGTCGCCTCGTCTGCCGCACGGCGGGCCAGGTCGGCGGCGGCCATCTCCACCAACGCGTCGGCTCGGCGGGCCCCGGCCGGCTCGACCACGGAGGTCTCGTCGGCGGCATCCGGGGCGGCGGGATCAACCGGGACCACCCGCTCAGAGACCGCGCTGATCAACAACGCCGCCTGCTCGGGAGGCAGGCGGAACACACCCGTAACCGAACCATCGTCCTCATAGCCCCAACTCAGCGTGCGGCGCCGATCCCGTTCCCGGGCGGTTTGTTCAGCGGCCGCACGGCAACGCTGATAGGTGGCGGTGACCCGCTCGAGTTGGCTCGCGGTCATGCACGCCGCCCAGTCCGCCAGCATCTCCTCGGTCGCCGGGGTGGCAACCTTCACCAGCGCCCTGACCTGGGAGTACGAGAGCGCTCCCCTCGAGAAGCGCTCTCGAATCACCGGCAACGTCAACAACGCCGCTGCGGTGCGGCAATACTGCGCCGCCGTCACCCGACTGGTTCGGCAGTGCCATGACAGCCACTCGACCATCGATCTGCACTCCCACGCTGCCCACGCTTGCCGGCGGTCGTACTCGGCGATCGCCAGCAGGAACAGACACGTTGCCGCAGAGATTCGCGACGCGAACGAGCAGATGTGGTCGGCCAGGCCGTCGTCGTCCACCACCGTGAGGTCGCCTGGCAGGCGGTCGGAGTCGCCCGTGCGATCGCCATCCGGTTGCATCTCGCCATTTGCCATGGCTCCATGGTATCGAACAGATGTTCGTAAGGGCGAGAGATTCCTCGTTCTCAGGCGGATTTTCGCCAACTTGAGACTGGCTCGATACCAAGCGACCCGGAGCGGCGGGGCGATTCCGCGGAATCGGTCCGCGGTCCACCGCCCGAGCGAGGTGGGTGGCGCCCGGCGCCACCACCCGGATTCATCGATTCCGCGGAATCGATGCCGCAGAGCAGTTCAGGCAGCGGCTCCGGGGCCGCCCGCCTTCTTGATGGCGTGCTTGAGCAGGTCGAAGGTCGCGCGCAGTTGATCGGCTGGCATGCCCCTCAGGGCCTCGATCAGGTCGGGATCATCGATCGTCGTGGTCGTATCGCCGATCTTGATCTCCAGGGAGCGGGGCCGGCCGTCGCTGGTGTCGTCGACGGGCATCTGAGCCAGTGCGGCGGCGAAGGCCTCCTCGGTCACGCCGAGCGAAGCCAATGCCTGAGCCCCCTGGCTCCGTGGATCGGCGAGCACCGCGGTGACGAGGTGGCCGGTGGTCATCGGCGTGGTGCCGGCCAGTCCACGAGCGCGATCCAAGACGTCATCGAGGGCGGTCGACCGGAGCAGCGAAGCCGAGAGTCGTCCGTCAAGGAGCTCGATGACGCGGGTCCGCAATTGATCTGCATCGACGCCGAGCGCGGTCTTGACCACGACGAGGTCTTTTTTATCGATGCGCAGGATGCCGAGGAGGATGTGCTCGGTCCCGATGTACTTGTGGCCCAGACGTAGGGCTTCCCGCAGCGACAGCTCCAGGGTCTTCTTGGCCAGGGGGCTGAACGGGAGCTTGTCCGCCTTGCCGGCGGCTCGGCCCGGGGAGAGCCCCTCAGCGACACAGGCGCGGGCGGCGTCGACGTCGGCTCCCATCTGGCTGAGTGCGGTGGCCGCCACGCCTCCTGTCTGGAACAGGCCGAGCAGCAGATGCTCGGGGCTGATGAAGTTGTGGCCCAGCTCACGTGCCTCGTCCTGTGCGATGACGATGGTCCGTCGGGCCCGGTCGGTGAATCGTTCGAACATGAGACCACCGTACGACCCTTGTCAATCCCCTATCAGATGATAGGGTGGCGGACCGTGGCAAGGGATGAGCCTGGTCCTGACACCTCGTCGCCTGACACCTCGTCGCCTCACACCCCGTCGCCTCACACCCCGTCGGACGAGGACCCGGATCGACTGGATGTCGACTGGGACGAGATGCTGACCCAGCTCGCCCGCCAGCCGCACGAAGAGGGGTGGGTCACCCTCGACGAGGCCTCCGAAGCCGCCGGCGTCTCGCGATCCACACTGCGCTCCTGGTACCGCAACGGTCAGATCCCCTCGAGGATGGTGGCCGGCGTCCACGGTCCGCAACGGCTGGTTCCATTGGAGGCCGTCGTCGACCGGGCGTTGCGATCGGCTCGGGCCCGCCGGCAGCTGGAGCACGCCAGATCGGTGGAAGCCGAGGTCGCCGAGCTCCGCCGGCGGGTGGAAGCCCTGGAGCGCCACCTCGGCCTTCGCTGACCCAGCCGTGATGCAGCGGCCCGAGAGGCCCGGTAACCCGGCTTTCAGCCGAACCGCTGCGGCTCGTCGGTGCGATGGGCCTCGATGAATTCGAGCAGCCGGGGGAAGATGTCCCGGTCGACGCGCTCCCCCATGAAGGGATCCTGGTGCCCGTATCCGGGGAACACGGCGAGTTCGTGCCGCCCGGGCGCGAGCCTGTTCAGCCGTTCCCAGCAGACGATGTTCGAGTCGGTGAAGACTTCGTTGTCGGACCCGGTGACAAAGAGAAACGGCGTCTCGATCTCCCTTGCAGACGCGAAATAGTCGTCGGGGAGGCCGGCGTACGCGGGCTCATCGGCGTACTTCACCGCCCGACCCGCCTTCACCATCTTGAGGACGTGACGGTAATAGTTCATGCTCGTCGCCCCGTAGAGGTCACCGCCGCGGCGGTGGGTGACGTCGGCCAGGTTCTCATGGCGGTAGAGGGCGGGCCGCCCCGAGCCCCACATCAGGCTCAGCATGTGGCAGGCAGGGACATCGCACTCATGGTGGAACTGGTCGACGATGTGGGCAAAGATCTTGCCGCGCGTCCAGCCGGGGTCGTCGTCCCAGAGCGGGTTGAGATAGGGCAGCCCGATGACGTACTCCACGACTGCCGGAGCCACCTCGAGCTTGGCGCGTGACCAGGGCGGCACCCGGGGCGTGAGGCTCACGCTGTTGGCGACCACGCTCGAGAGGCCGTCGACGACCTTGGCGAAGACGGCCATGCTGAAGCTGACGGCGCCGAGGCAGTGGGTGATGGCGTGGATCGGGACCTCCCCGATGTGCCGGCGCATCAGGTCGAGGGTCGGCCTGAAGTCGTAGAGGGCGACGTCGTCGCAGGTCCAACGGTGCTTGAACAGGTTGTAGGGGTGCCGGTTGCTCATCCGGAAGTCCAGGCACCAGACGTCGTGGTAGCCGTGGTCCAGGAGGTAGGTCACCAGGTTGTGGTGCTCGGGCATGATGAACATGTCCGTCGAGGTGGTCAGGCCGTGGACGATCAAGATGGCCTCGGTGGCGCTGCCCCGGCGGAATCGCAGGGCGGATAGCCCCAGGCCGTCTTCGGTCGTGATGTAGTGCGTCGTGATCTCTGCGTCGCGGACCCCCTCGAGCGTGTAGAGGGGGATGACGCGGTTCACGGGGCCGGCTCCGCAACCGACGGCGATTTGCCCAAAAGGGCCGTGTAATACGCGTTGGGGTCGACCTTGCTCCGGCGTTCCGGGTCGGTGGAGGTCAGGGTGTGCATATAGCGGAACCCGCGATTGGCGATCACGATGTCGTCGAGGCGCTCGATGAGCTCGCAGGTCACCTCCGGGGTCATTCCGGAATTGTTGATGCCGTTGTAGAACATCAATTCGCAGAAACGGTCGTCGTCGCCGCCCTGGGCCAGGTATGGGGAGCGGATGTTCTTCACGTAGACGGCGACGAAGGTGAAGGCGCCGAAGCGCTCCCGCATCTCGAGCATCAACGCATACGCACGGCTGAACAGCTCTTCGAATCGGTCCAGGGGGGCGAGGATCACGTACATGCGGGTCGGGTCGCCGACCTGCTCGTCGATCACCTTGTCCGTGAAGAACTCGATGTTCTTCACGGTGGCGTATTCGGGGCTCAGCATCACGCCGGTCATGCCCAGCACCTTGAGGGGGAACCCGACCTGGTTGGGGACGTGGTCGGAGACCCAACCCAGACCGTCCAGGTAGGTGTACGCGGCATAGCCGCGAGCTCTGGTGAGGTTCGTCTGGGGCGTCTCGTGGTACTCGGAGAACTGGCCGAAGCCGAACTTGTGCCCGCCCGGCAGGGGATAGCTGAGCCAGACGCCACGCTCGTAGAGGGCGTCGCCCGGGTCGCGGATGGCGGCGCCGGCCCCCTCGATGAACGAGTCGACGTCGGTGAAATGCCGCTCGTGGTTACGCAACAGGGTCCGGTACTTGTCGATCCGGATGATCTTCACCGTGAGGGTGGCGATGACGCCGTGCCTCCCCAGGCCGGTGAGCACGGCGAGGAGCAGGTCGGGGTTCTCGGAGCGACTGGCGGTGATCACCTCGCCGTCCCAGTTGACGTACTCGATCCTCTCGACGGTGTCGACGAACATCCCGAACCGGTGAGAGCCGGGGCTGATGCCTCCCACCGAAGCGAAGCCTCCGACCGTGATGTGGATGTGGTCGCCGATCACCGGCAGACCGAGACCGCGGGTGGACAGGCGGTCGTCGATCTGCGCGGAGATGGCTCCCGCCTGGACCGTCGCGGTCATGGCGTCCTCGTCGACCTCGAGGAGCTGGTTCAGCTTCTCGGTGACGAGCACGCTGCCGCCCTCTTCGAGCACGAGATCGTTGCTCGAGTGGCCGGCGCTGCGGATCCGCAGGTGCTCGCCCAGCGCCTTGGCTTCCTTGACGACCTTCACGATGTCCTCGGTCGAGCGCGGCAGGTACACCTTGAGCGGGAAGCGCGGGGCGATCTCCGGGTTCGCGATCCGCTCCCAGTCGTAGCCGAGGCTGTCGATGCTGTCGTGGGTGAAGCCCTTGTGGCTGTTGATGTTCGTCCGCCAGGTCGTCCTGCGGAAGCCGAGGATCAGGTTGGTCATGGCTCCGCCTGCACCTCCGCCTCCAACAGCGCCGCCTCGACCCTCGCCCGGAGCGCGTGGCCGAGGGCCACATAGCCCTGGGCGATCTTCGGTCCCATGATCGCCATGATCAAAGGGGCGAGCAGGCCCCGGCCGATCTCCCACTGCGCGAAGCGGGTGCTCGATTCCCCTGACGGTTCGAACTCGAAGGCCCGCTCGACGTCGAAGATCCCCGGTATCGGCTGGCGCACCAGCCACCGGATCTCCCTCGGCGGCCGAACGACGGTCACCTCGGGGCGAAA
>WQVT01000046.1 GCA_009785715.1 Acidimicrobiaceae bacterium
GGCGGATGGCTATTCGACCGCCCTTATCCTCGGCGCCATCCAGAAGAACGGTCTCGGTGAGCTCCACAGCCTGGACATCCGGGACGACGTGGGAGTACTCGTCGACGACCGTCTCCACTGGCACCTACACGTGAGCACCGATCAGAACCCGTTCACCGGTCTGAGGCGCCTGGCAGGTTGGATCCAGCCCTTGGACGTCTTCTTCCACGATTCGGATCATCGTTTCGTTCCCCAAGCGAGGGAATACGAATTGGCCGAAGGAAGCCTGAGGCCGGGCGGGTACCTGGTCAGCGACGATGTCGATTTCTCCTACGCATTCATACGATTCGTGGAATCGAGGAAGCATCCCTCTGCGATCCTCCTCGACGACGTCAAATGCAGCGGAGTGATGCGAATCGGCTAGCCGCCGGGCGAATCTGGGTTCAGGGCACCCACCGTCGCGATCTTGTCCTCGAGCCCGGCGAGGCGTCGGTCGAGCGCGAGCTGATCGAGAAGCGTGCCCTGCAGACGTTCGAGACGGATCCGGATGTCGACGATCTGCGCATGGTGTGCATGAACGGTTTCGCCGGTCCCGGCGACGACGTTGCTCAGGTGGGCGACGCCGCGCTCCAGCGCCGTGAGGGCGTCGGAGTCCGCCGGTAGATCGTCACCTGGTGCCTGCGCCGCACTGCCTGCGACCACCGCCTCCAAGCGCTCTACCCGCTGCACCAGGCTTTCGGTCTTCTCGGCGCTTGCCGAGATCGCGTCACGAATCGACTGCAGGGCGGCGAGCACCTCTGGGCTCGATGGCCCGGGGCCTTCCGATGGCTCCATCGTCACTCCCTCCGTCTCCAAACCCACCGTCTCCAACCCACCGTCTCCAAACCCACCGTCTCCAAACCCCCCACCGTCTCCGAACGTCAGCGAGCGTCCCGGTTCGCGATGGCCAGAGCGTGCCGTCGGAGGACGGCATCGGCCAAGAGGGCGATCCCGTACACCTCGGGTATGCGCGTCATCTCGGGTCGGGCTTTTCGCGCGGCCAGAACCAGCTCCTCTTCCACGATCGGCATGACCGACTCTGGCAGAAAGCTCTCCCGCACCACACCTGCGCCCCGACGGGCGATCGCGGCAAGGTCGTCGGGGTGGTCCATCGACCATTCGATCGCCGTGGCAAAGTCCTCCGGGGTTCGCTCTGCCTTCAGACAGTGGACGCCGTCCACCAGCCATTCCGAGACGCCACTCACGCGGGGAAGCAACGGTACGCACCCCAAGGCGGCCGCCTCCAACGGAGCGAGCGGCATGGGGTCGTTCATGTGAGTGGGGAAGGCAAAGAGGTCGGAGGCGGCGAGGACCTCGTAGAGGTCGGTCCGCGGGAGCCAGCCTCGGAGGCTGATGTGCTCGGCGATGCCGAGCGTCGCGATGCGGGATCGCACGGCGGCCTCGTCACCGGTACCGACGATCTCCAAGCGGAAGTCGGTCCGGCCCCGGGCACGCAGCTCCGCTACCGCATCCAAAAGAACAAAGATTCCCTTTTCCTCGTGTAGGCGGCCGGAGAACACGATCCGATACTCACCTTTGCCGAGTTCCTCGTCCCGCCGGTTTGCAACGGGCATCTCTATCCAGTTGGGCACGATGCGTGTCCTCCCGGCGATAGAAACGAGGCGCTCTACGGAGTTCACCACGGTCTGGCTGCATGCCAAGAACCGCCCCGACCACGTCCGGCCGAACAGCGCCCCAAGTTCACGGAGCTCCCCATCGAAGTGCGACAGGTCCGCTGGGACCGCATCGCCGAGGTGCCAGACCCACGGCATCTCGAGGTGCTCGAGCGCTGAGACGATCGCCGCTCCACCGAGCGCGACCAGGCTCCAGAGGTAGCAGACGTCTGGGCGCCACCGGTCCAAGAGGTCCATCAGGATGTAGATGTTCTCGACGTTCAGCAGATTCGCTTCGAATTCCCAGAACGGTGATCGAATCCCGTAGCGGTCCGGACTGTAGACATCCGGTGTGCGAAGCAATCGGAGGATGTGATCGTCGCTCGCCTCGATCCGGCGCCGCGGAACCGACGTGAGCACCATCACTTCATGGCCGCGCTTGCGCAGCTCTTCGGTTGCCGACGAACACTGCATCTCGTATCCGCCGACGATGTCCGGTGGAAACAGGTTGGAGATGACGAGGATCCTCATCCGTCCTTCCGTCCCGCCTCGACACGCGTCGTTCGGAACAGGTCGGCGTAGATCGAATGGAGCTCCAACACGGGGTCGTCACCGTCGAGAACCCGGATCCCTGGATGTCGACCGTAGAGCTCCGCCTCGAGCGCCGAATCGCAGATGAGCACGTCGGCGAGGTCCAACATGCCCACCGAGACCCCGAGCGTGCTGTCGCGTACGGCGAGGTCGCTGACCACGAGTCTCTTTTTCAGCACCTTCGCCGCGAGCACCGCTAGCTCACCGGCCGGTGTCGCCGGCCGGCACACGTGCACCACCTCGACCCGATCGAGGCGATCCACGAGTTCCCACGTGCGAAGGCATGGCAAGGAAGCGGCGGCGTTCGTGGTGACCTGCGGGGTGACCTGCGGTGTCGCGGAGAAGTGCACGACGCTGACCACCGGAGCCGCGTCCGACGACGCGTGTGTCCGGGCGTCGGAGAGCCAGGACGGCAGCTCCTCTTCCGCCTGTGCGATCCGGCCGCTCGTCCCCCGCTCGGCGACCACCATGAGGACGCGCGGTTGGACGATCGGAGCGCGGTCGGTCCCGCCCACCTCGGTCATCTACAGCACCGCCGCGAGCGCCTCGTACACCCGCGAGCGGAACGCCTCCGAGGAGAACATCTCTGACCGTTTGACCAGCTGCGTGCTGAGCGCCGCCGCCCGATCCGGATCGGCGAAGAGTCCGTCGATCTTCGCTGCGGCCTCACGTACCGACCTGAAGGTCGTCGGACACTCGAGGAGCTCCAGCACCTCGGCCGGGCCCGCCTCACCGTAGACCACGGGTATGGCACCCCTGCTGGCGGCCTCCACCGGCACGATCCCGAAGTGCTCCAGCCGCTCCGGATAGGCATACCTGTCGACACCGAATCCCGCGGCATGGATCAACACCGCGGCGTGTGAATACAGATCGAGCAGGCGCTCCCTGCTGGCGTTTGGGAAGAACTCGCAGTCCAACCCCTGGGCCAGCTGAACAAGCTCGTTGAACCGGTCGCGCGACTGCGCGTTCGCGTGCAGGGCGCCCACCATCTGGAGCTTGACGGAGCGCCCGAATTGCTCCTGCAACGTCCGCACGATGTCAATCGCCACGTCCTGGCGCTTGTTGTGACCTCCCTTGAAGAAGCGCCCGACGGTCAGGACGGTGGTGCGGTCCCGCCAGTCGGGAGCGTCGAGTGCGGCTGGCAGAGTTGACGGCGGAGAGATCACGCGGATCTTGGGGGCGGGCACACCGAGAAGGCGTAGATGCCCGTTCACGTACCGGCGAGTGAAGTTCGAGTTCACCCAGATCTCGTCGAAGGTCGGGATAGAGGCCATGTTGCTCCGGATGTACTCGTCGGCAGCTCCGAAGGGGAACTGACACATATACACGTTGTACCGGCGCCCGTATCCGGCGATAGGCGGCACGACCTCGTTGCCCATCACCACGGTCAGGTCGGGGGGCGCATCCTTGAGCTGTTCGACCGTGCAGAAGCCGCCTGCGGCGCTGACACCGAAGGCGTCGCTCATCTGTCGCAGTCGGAGGGCGCTGTACCGGTGCGTCGACCCCATACGGACATTGTCGCTGCCGAGGGCCTCGTTCAGCGCCGAGGCGACCTCGAAGATGTATCGCTCCCCGCCTCCCGGGACCAGCTCGTAAGGGCTGAAAACGACGGCCGTATTGATGCCATCCGGACGGCGTCGAAGTCCCGCGTCTCTGACCGCGTGGCCGGACACTCCCGATAGTTTCGGTGATTCGGCGCCGGCGGGCGGGGCTCCCACGCCATCCAACGACAGAAGGTCCTGTCGCCTTCGCAGGAATTCGCCCCACTTCTCCATGAAGACACGCTTGTTGATGTCCACCTGGGTCTCCAGCCGCATTCGCGGATCGCCCGTCGTGAGGCTTTCCATGTGCACGACCCGGGCGCGCGGGTTCACCAGTACGGATCCGAACCGTTGAGCCAGGGACAGACACAGGTCGACGTCCTCGTAGTAGGCCGGTTCCCAGCGGAACGAGAACCCGCCCACCGCCATGAAGTCGGCCCTGCGCATCAAGAGGCAGGCGGCCGAGCAGTAGTCAACGGCATACTGCTCGGTGTAGTGGTCAGGGCCCCAGATGGCACCCTTCCCGATCTGGGTGACGTCTCCGCTCGTCAGGGCGATCCCACCAACTTCCTGCACAGACCCGTTGGGATAAAGGAACATCGGGCCGACCGCCGCAACACCGGGGGTCTGCTGCATGGTCTTGACGAGTTCGGGTATGCAGTCCGGCTCGACGAACGCATCGTTGTTCAGTAAGAGGATGAAGTCAGCCTCGGCCTCCTCCACGCCGATGTTGTTGCCTTCACCAAAGTATCTGTTGGTCCCGACCCGTATGAGCCGAGCAGCACCGTCAATGGCTTTCTCGAGGGCGTCGACGGATGCCTCGGGGGACCCGTTATCGACGACGATGATCTCCCGCACAAAGTCGCCATTGGACTGTTGAACGCACTCGACAGACTTGGCCGTGGTGTCGGGTCGGTCGTAGTTCAGGATGACGACCGAAATATTTCCTCGAAATCCCGCAGCCATTGCCCGGTCAGCCGGCAGTGTGGCGACGGGCGCGGCCCAAGCGGGCCGACTGCACCGCGCGGAGGGGCCACGTGATCCTCCAGGAGACGGTGTGCTTTAGGGCCGCGATGTAGGCTTCCCTTTCGGCGATGGTGACCGAGTCTGCGTGCTGTCGTTCCCGCAGTTGCTCGACCAGTTGCTCGAAGCCCTCGATCTCGCCGAGATGGCGGATCTCCAGCTCGGCGGTCGCCGCGGCCAGACGATTCACTTCGTGCTCATGGCGGGTCTGCTGGGAGGCGAGCCGTGCCAGCAGCATGTCCGCTTCGGCCCGCAGCTCGATTGCCTCTTGCGCGTAGCTCAAGGATCTCGCCGACGCGGCGGCGAGATCGCCCTTCACCGTCTCGAGCGCTGCGGAATGCTCACCCTGCAGCCGTCGTACCTCTTCGGAATGACGCGAGTCGAGGTCGGCGAGACGCCTGCGCAGTTGCTCGGCGGATATCGCCGTGGAGCTGACGGCGTGACGCAGGTCGACACGCTCGCCAAGCACCCGGAAAAGTGTGGAGCTGACACCGCCGCTCAGGATGTCGACAAGTCGGTCGCCGGGCCCCGGCGCCACCTGCGCCACGCCGACTGCTGGTCGGAGGCGGAGGACGACCGACGGGTGAGTGGATGCGATCTCCTGCCAGACCTTGAGGGTCATGCCGTCACCGGAGCTCTCGGAGACGGCGGAAACCACCACGACCCCACCCGGACGCACCTTCCGCAACCAGGCGCCTGTATCGACCGGCACGTCTCCGTCGCCGAAGGAGGCCCGCGCAAGGTGAAGCAGGTCGATGCTCTCGTCTTCGAACTCTCCGACCGCGGCGTTTGCGTTCGTTCGCAACAGCGAGGCGCTTTCCGCGTGGTGGGTCCGGTAGTAGTCGTTCAGCAGGTCGAACCGGTCGGTGAAGGGGGACCTTGCCGCCGACGCGGCCCGCCACGTATCGACGCCGACGCAGCGGCACGATCGACCGAAACGGTCGGTGGCCTGGCAAAGCGCCCGGAAAGAGTCCCCGTCACCCGTTCCGAGCTCCACACAGAGGCCCGGACGCAGCGTCGATGCCAGCCACGCGAGCAGCGGCACTTCCGCATTCCAGGGCGATGGAGGAAGGTCAACGGCGTCCCAGGACAGCCAATCTCCGAGGAGCTCACCGCCATGTCGAGTGTCGTCCATACAGTCCCTCATCGGGTCCGATCGAGGCTCGGCAGGTCGGCTCCTTGCCAGCAGATCGGGCACTTGAGCATCGCAGTGTAGCGGCGAAGGTACGCGCGGCGGTGGCTTCGTCGTACATTGTAAAGACATTAAACATCTTTATGCCATGTGGTAAACCAAAAGAAGCATCGAGGAGGGGTTCCGGAGTGGTCCTTTCGAACGGTCTGGCTGAGCGAGAAGGCGTTCGAGGGCGAGGTAGTGGTTTTGAATTTAGGCCACTAAGGGCACAATCCCTTTCACGGATCGCGCGCGAAATGGGGTGGCTGCGTGGGAGGTCTCCGGAATTGGAGCTTTTGGGCTGCTCGAAGCACCGGTGTCCGCCACGCCCGGCGAACAGGGCTGGCGGCTGGCGGACGGGTCGCAGGGGGCGATGGGCGAACTCGTCGGCGCTGGCGCGGGGTCGTCGGCGCGGGGCTGACGGCGGCCCTGGCCACCACCGCGCTCCCCGCCGCGGGTGCCCCGCCGGCGGCCGCGGCGGGTCGGGTGACGCTCACCTACTACAACGAGCCCGACTCTTCCCCCGCCACCCAGGACGGCGCGAACCGCTGCTCGACTCCCCAGTACAAGATCAACTACATCAAGCTGCCGAACGCGGCCGACAGCCAGCGCCAGCAACTGGTCCTCCAGCTCGCCGCCCATAGCTCGAACGTCGACATCATGGGCCTCGACGTGACCTGGGAGTCCGAGTTCGCCCAGGCCGGCTGGATCACCCCGTGGACGGGGCCCCACTCGACCCCCTTCGCCCGCTCGGTCGCCGCAAGGATCCGCGCCGAGACGCTGGCCGGCCCGCTCTCCACGGCGACGGTCAACACGGTTCCGGCCCCGGGCAAGCCGAGCATCCAGCTCGTGGCGCTCCCCCAGAGCACGAACACCGAGCTGCTCTGGTACCGCTCCGACCTGGTGAAGACGCCGCCCACGACATGGTCGCAGATGATCTCCGACGCCGAGACGCTGGCCAAGGAGGGCAAGCCGCACTACATCGAGATCCAGGGCGCCCAGTACGAGGGGCTCACGGTGTGGTTCAACTCGCTGATCGCCAGCGCGGGGGGCAGCATCCTGAACGCTGCGGACACCCACCCTTCGCTCGGCAAGCCGGCGCTCACGGCGATGCGCCTCATGAGCGAGCTGGCCCACTCGTCGGCCGCGGATCCGTCGCTTTCGGTGCAGATGGAGAACGACAACCGCCTGGCGATGGAAGCAGGGACCGCCGCCTTCGAGATCAACTACCCGTTCGTCTATCCGGCGATGAAGGCCGACAACCCGAAGCTGTTCCAGAACTTCCACTGGACGTATTACCCGGGCGTCAACCCCGGGCAGCAGGTCCATCCCACGCTCGGCGGCATCGACCTCGCGATCAGCTCCTATTCGGCGCACAAGCAGATGGCCGAGGAGGCAGCTGCGTGTCTGGTCAATGCGCAGAACCAGCTCGAGGCGGCCGTCAAGGGCGGCCTGCCGCCGGTGCTCAAGTCGCTCTACGACAACCCGACCAAGGAGTTCATCGCCAACTATCCCTTCTACCGGCTGATCTCCAGGCAGCTCTCGATCGCGGCCATCCGGCCCAGGACTCCCGTGTACGAGGAGCTGTCCATCTACGTGGCCCACACCCTCTCGCCGCCGCGCAACATCAACCCGAACCGTGATCTGTCGACCCTGTACACCCAGATCAACGACGCCCTTTCACAGAGAGGCCTGATCCCGTGACGACCACCCTCACCCCGCCGGAGTCGCCGACAGGCGGTCAAGCTCCCGCCCCGCTCAGCCGCTCGGAGCGCAAGCGGCTGTCGAAGGGCGCCAGGCAGGAGGAGCACCTCGGCTGGATGCTCTGCGCGCCCGCCGTGATCGTGATGGTCGCGGTCGCAGCGTTCCCCATGGGCTACGCGATCTACCTGTCGTTCCAGCGCTACAGCCTGCGCTTCCCGAACCTCGCCAAGTGGGTCGGCCTGAACAACTACGGTGCGGTGCTCGGCAGCAAGTTCTGGTGGCAGGCGTTCCTCATCACGGTGATCATCACCGTCATCTCCGTGGCGCTCGAGTTCGTGCTCGGCATGGCCTTTGCCATGCTCATGCACAAGACCCTGGTCGGCAAGGGCTTCATGCGGACGCTCATCCTGATCCCCTATGGGCTGGTCACCGTGGTCGCCGCGTACGGCTGGCAGTACGCCTGGACGCCCTCCACCGGGTACCTGGCCAAGTACCTGCTGTCGTCGACCGCCGCTCCGCTGACCCATACCGGGACCTCGATCGCCCTCATCATCCTGGCCGAGGTCTGGAAGACGACCCCCTTCATGGCCCTGCTGCTGCTGGCGGGGTTGTCGCTCGTCTCCGAGGACCTGCTCGCCGCCGCCCGCATGGACGGCGCATCTGCGTGGCAACGGTTCATCCGTATCACCCTGCCGCTCATGAAACCCGCGATTCTGGTGGCGGTGCTCTTCCGCACCCTCGATGCCTTCCGGGTCTTCGACAACATCTTCATCCTGACCGGTGGTGCGAACAACACCGCGTCGGTCTCCTTCCTGGCCTACAACAACCTGTTCAAGGCCTTGAACCTCGGCCTCGGGTCGACCGTCAGCGTGCTGATCTTCATCGCCGTGGCGATCATCGCGTTCATCTTCGTCAAGCTGTTCGGCGCCGCGGCGCCGGGATCGGAGGCATAGCGCCATGGCCGCCGTGATCACCCCGGGCAAACGGGCAGGTTGGACGGCCATCGACGTCGTCGTGGCCATCTGGGTGATCGTCCCGCTCCTGTGGATCGTCTCCCTGTCCTTCAAGTCGCCGGCGGCCATCGCCGACGGCAACCTGTGGCCGACCCACTGGACGACGAGCAACTACTCGTCGATCTTCCAGACTTCGGACTTCTACGACGCGCTGCGCAACTCGGTCGGGATCGCCGTCATCGCCACGGCGATCGGCACCCTGCTGGCGAGCTTCGCGGCGTACGCCATCGCCAGGCTTCGCTTCCGGGGCAAGCAACTTCTGGTCGGCGCATCGCTGCTGGTGGCGATGTTCCCCCAGATCTCGCTCGTCACCCCCCTGTTCAACGTGTTGCGGGTCACCCACCTCTTCAACACCTGGTGGGGCCTGGTCATCCCCTACGTCTGCTTCTCGCTTCCGATGGCGATCTACATCCTCTCGGCCTTCTTCCGCGAGATCCCCCGGGACCTCGAGCGAGCGGCCGAGATCGACGGGGCCACCCCCCTGCAGGCGTTCGTCCGGGTGATCGCCCCACTCGCCGCACCGGGGATGGTCACCGCGTTCATCCTCGTGTTCCTCTTCTGCTGGAACGATTTCCTCTTCGCCATCTCGTTCACGTCCAGCAATGCGTCCCGCACCGTTCCGGCGGCGATCGCCTACTTCACGGGGAACTCGTCCTTCGAGAACCCGATCGGAAACATCGCCGCCGCGGCGGTGATCATCACCATTCCCATCCTGGTGTTCGTCCTGTTCTTCCAGCGTCGCATCGTTGCCGGCCTCACCTCCGGGGCGGTAAAGGGCTGACTGGCCCAAAAGGAGATAGACCCTAAATGGCAGCCATCAATCTCGAGCACGTCACCAAGAAATATGCCGACGGGCTTCTCGCCGTGAACGATGCCAACCTGCAGATCGAGGACGGGGAGTTCTGCATTCTGGTCGGCCCGTCGGGGAGCGGGAAGTCCACGATCCTGAACATGATCGCGGGCCTCGAGGACATCACCTCGGGGGACCTGCTCATCGGCGGTGAGCGCGTCAACGACAAGGCCCCGAAGGACCGGGACATCGCGATGGTGTTCCAGAACTACGCGCTCTACCCCCACATGACCGTCCGCCAGAACATGGCCTTCGCCCTGAAGATGGCCAAGGTCCCGAAGCCCGAGATCGACAAGAAGGTGACCGAGGCCGCCGAGATCCTCGACCTCACCCA
>WQVT01000047.1 GCA_009785715.1 Acidimicrobiaceae bacterium
CCGGCGGTCTTGACCCCGTCGTCGAGCATGATGGCGCAGAACGGGCAGGCGGTGGCGATGCGACGTGCCCCCGTGCCGAGCAGCTCGCGGGACCGGTCGGCGTTGATCCGGGTCCCGGTCTCCTCCATCCACATCTGCGCGCCGCCGGCCCCGCAGCACCGGCTGTTCGGCCCCGAGCGCGGCGCCTCGACGATGTCGATGCCCGCCAGCGAACCGAGCACCCGGCGGGGCGGCTCATAGATGTCGTTGTGGCGGCCGAGGTAGCAGCTGTCGTGGTAGACGAGCCGCTCGGCCAGCGTCGCGCCGTCCACGTCCAGCCGTCCCTCCGTGATCAACGAGTCGAGCAGCTGCGTGTGGTGCACCACCTCGTAGCGCCCGCCGAGCTGGGGATACTCGTTGGCCAGCGTGTTGAAGCAGTGGGGGCACTGGACGACGATCTTGGTGACCCCCATCTGCCCGAGCATCTCGACGTTCGGGATCGCCAGCATCTGGAACAGGTACTCGTTGCCGGAGCGCCGAGCGGGCTCGCCGGAGCAGCGCTCCGACGGCCCGAGGATCGCGAAGTCGACCCCGGCACGAAGCAGCAATTTGGCGACCGCCTGGGACACCTTCTGGTTCTTGTCGTCGAAGGCCCCGGCGCACCCCACCCAGTAGAGATACTCGTGGCCGAGGACCTCGGAGGGGTCGGCGATGGGCACGGGGACGTCGAGTCCCTCCGCCCACGCGGTCCGCTCCCGGCTGGACAGGCCCCAGGGGTTCTCCTGATTCTCGAGTGAGCGGTACATCGTCCCGAGCTGGGCGGGGAAGTTGGACTCCATCAGCGACAGGTACCGCCGCATGTCGAGAATCTTGTCCAGGATCTCGATCCCCACCGGGCAGATCTCGTCGCATGCCTTGCACGTCGTGCACGCCCAGACCTCGTCGGGGCTGATCACCTCGAAGACGGAGTCGGCGCTGACCTTCACCGCCGGTCCGATCACCGGCGAGGTTGGGCCGTCGGGGTGCGTGGCCGACATCACGTTGCCGATCTTGGTGACGATCTCCCGCGGGTCGAGGGGCTTCCCGGTGGCGTGCGCCGGGCACACTGAGGTGCAACGCCCGCAGATCGTGCAGCTGTCGGTGTCGAGCAACTGCTTCCAGGTGAAGTCCTCCACCGCCCTGGCGCCGAAGGTCTCGAGATCGGTCTCGGTCAGGTCGGGCATCTCCCGCATCGCCCCCTTCGGGCGGTCCCGGTCCGAGAGGTACAGGTTGGCCGGCGCGGTGAACATGTGGCGGAGCTTCGTGGTCGGCAGGACCACGAGGAACAGCAGGAACCCGCCGACATGCGCCGCCCAGAGTGTCTGGTGGGTGGCCTGCAACGCCCCGGGCGAGAGGTTGCGGAAGAACCACGACAGCCCGTAGCCGAGGTACCCCCACGCCTCGAAGCTCGGGCGTCCCGCCGCCGCGATCCGCACCGCCTGGACGAGCGGTCCGGTGACGCCGATCCAGGCGAACATGCCGAGGATCAGGGCGTCCTCCGGCCGCGTCTTGATGGCGAGGCGGTGCGGGCGCTGGATGTACCGGCGCACCGCCGCCCAGCAGATCCCGACGAGGAAGGCGATCCCGGCGGTGTCGCCGATGAACTTGTAGCCCTGGTACACGACCCCGTGGAGGAACTTCGCACCGGCAGGGAGCAGGTCGTCGATCTCGAGGATCGCGGTGACCGCGAAGAGGACGAGGAAGGACACATAGATCGTCACGTGCATGGGTCCTGCCGCAGGGTCGGCCATCACCGTGCGCATCGTCAGGCCCTGCCGCAGCCGGCGGAGCCTCCGGGAACGGTTCTCGGCCGTGGTAGCCCGCCGCTCGGGGGCGCCGCGCTCCCAGTTCTCCACCCGCCGGGCGAAGAGCCAGCCACCGACGGCGATGAACGCCGTGACCGCCACGTAGAACGCCGCCCGGAGGGGACCGGGGATGCCGGCGAAGACCTGCCGGGTCACCCGGTGTGGATCCCCCACGTTGTGGACGGCGCCGATGATCCCCGACGCCGCCGTGAAGGCGGCGACCACGAGCGCCACGCCGAGCACCACCCGGGAGGGCCGCATGGATGCCACGGCGGACGCCAGCCTGGAGCGGGGGGAGGGTTGCGCCATAGTTCCCTGCGAAGCTACCCGCAGGGTGTGACAGGGGTCGCTGACCGCGGATAGTGGCGAAATCGGCGTCACGGCACCGTCTGGGCGAGACGGTTCATCTGGACGAAACACGCGGGCAACGTGGCGTCCTTAGCGTCGGCAGACGTGGACGTCGTTCTCCTTCGTTGGCCCGCTGAAGCGCCGCGTCGGACCGAACTGGCCCGGCAGGAGCGGCCCCGCCTGCTCCTACTCGAAGGTGACGACCGTCCTCCGGACCCGGGCGGTTGCCTCGAAGACTGGATCCGGTTGCCGGCCAGCGACGCCGACCTGAAGACCCGCATGGCCGGGCTGAAGGAGCGCGCCGATCGCCACGGATCGCGCATTCCGTATCTCGACGACGACGGCGTCCTGCGCCACGGGTCGTGCTGGGTCCCGCTCCCGCCGGTCGAGTGCCGCCTGACCCTTGCCCTCCTCGAGCGCTACGGAGCGGTGGTGAGTCGCGAGCATCTGGCCTACGTCGGCTGGCCGGAGGGGGCTCCGGGGCGAAACGCCCTCGATGTCCATGTCCTGCGCCTCCGGCGCCGGATCAACCCGCTCGGGTTGGTGATCCGGACCGTCCGCTCCCGCGGCTACCTGCTCGAGGGGACGATCGCAGCCTGATTTCTGCTCCTGCTGGACGGCGTCTTTTGTCTGCCGGCCGATGTCCGTTCGCGGCGAAACATTGACGAAACAATCGGTTCACAATGGTGTCACAGGAGAGAAATCAATGGGTAATGGCGTGCCCCTAGGTTCTCCGGCCAGCACAAATTGATGCGCTAGCCAAGCGGCGGAGAGCACTCATCGTCGAGCCTCCACGTTTGGGGACCGAGGCGGTCGTCTTCGATGACCGTCTCAGAAAACACGACAAGGAGGGGCCTCTATTGCTCCAGGAGATACTTCACGCCACCACGGTGTGTGCAAACAATGCGAGAGTCTGTTCGGATGCCGCCTGGCTTGACACGGGTGACAACTCCTGGCAGCTCACCGCGGCGACGTTCGTCGGCTTGATGAGCATCCCGGGGCTGGCTCTCCTCTACGGCGGCCTGGTCCCGAAAAAGTGGGTCGTGAACACCATGTTCATGGCCTTCAGCGGCTTCTCCGCCGTGCTGGTCGTGTGGGTGCTCTGGGCCTACAAGATGGGCTTCGGCTCACCGATCGGGGGCGGTGGGGCCAACTCGTACTCCTACCACTACGGCTCGAACTTCTTCGTCAACTTCTTCTCGAACTTCGTCGGCCATCCCCAGACGGCGCTCAGAGGGGTATCGGAGATCTCCCAGGCGTCGCTCCCGACCGGTACCGCGGTGCCGTTGCACGAGGCGACGACGGCGCTCTTCTACTTCCAGTTCGTGTTCGCAGCCATCACGCCGCTGCTGTTCCTCGGCAGCGTGCTCGGCCGGATCAAGATCAAGGTGTGGATGATCTTCGTCCCCGCCTGGACGACCTTCGTCTACGCCGTGAACGCCATGCTGCTCTGGGGTGGCGGCTACTGGGCGCATGAAGGCGCCCTCGACTTCTCCGGTGGCTACGTGATCCACCTCGCCGCCGGGACCAGCGGTTTCGTCGCCGCCTGGATGATCGGTCCCCGCCTCGCCCGGGACAGAGCCCGGTTCGTCCCGCACAGCCTGCCGCTCGTCTCGATAGGCGCCGGCATCGTCTGGTTGGGCTGGAACGGGTTCAACGGTGGCGACCCGTACTTTGCCAGCGCCAACGCGGCCACCGCCATCGTCAACACCAACCTGGCCACGGTCTCCGCCCTTCTTGCCTGGGTCCTGCTCGACATGTTCGTCGGGAAGGAGAAGAAACCCACATTCCTCGGGGCCGTCAACGGCATGATCGTCGGACTCGTCGCCATCACACCGGCTGCCGGGTACGTCAACGGTGCGGGGGCCATGTTGCTGGCGGCCATCGCCTCGGTGATCGTCTGGCTGGCCTGGAACTACCTCCAGCCGATCATCATCAGACACGTGGACGATGCGATGGGGGTGGTCTATACCCACGGCTTGGCCGGTCTGTGTGGTGGTCTCCTGGTCGGGATCTTCGCCGACCCGTCGGTGATCGAGTACGTGCGCTCGAGCTCGGGAACGCCGGTCGCGGCTACAGGGTGGCTCTATGGCAACCCCCACCAGTTCCTCGTGCAGCTGCTCGCCGGTATCACGATCATTATCTGGGACGCCCTCATGACGTTCATCATCCTGAAGGTGATCTCATTCTTCACTCCGCTGCGGATGCCCGATGAGATGCTCGAGATCGGCGACCTCGCCATCCATGGCGAGGAGGCGTACCCTGCCGACGACGGCTACGAACGCATCGGCCTCGGCGACTCGGGCGCTTCCCGAGCCGTGGCCGCGGCGCCTGCCATGGGACAGTCGCCTGGAGAGGCGCCGGCTAGAACTGGAGGAGAGACGGTATGAGGCTCGTCACGGCCGTAATCAAGCCTTTCAAGCTCGACGATGTGAAAGAGGGGCTCCGCGGGGTCGGCGTCGCCGGTATGACCGTCTCGGAGGTCCGGGGCTTCGGTCGCCAGCGGGGTCACACCGAGGTGTACCGGGGTGCCGAGTACAACGTCGAGTTCGTGCCCAAGCTGATGCTCCAGATCGTCGTGAGTGACGAGGTCGCCGACGAGGTGGTCGACATCATCACGAAGACGGCTCGCACCGAGAAGATCGGCGACGGCAAGATCTGGACCACGGCGGTCGAGAACGCGGTGCGGATCCGCACCGGGGAGACGGGCGTCGACGCCCTCTAGAACAACCAGGGGTTGGGCGGCGACCGCCGCCCAACCCGTCCGTCCAGCGCAGAAGTCCGCGGCTGCCCGTAGTCGGTCCGCGGCTTCTGGGCTTAGGCTCCTGAATCGTGAGCAAGGAGGGGAAATCCCCGTTGAGTAGTACTACCGGTGTGGGACGCGCACGAAGCCCGCGGGGCCGCGCCGTCCCCGTGTCCAGGCCGGCCCCGAGTTCGGGGTCCGACGTGTCGGCGGAGCGGAAGGTCTTCCGTCTTCCCGACGGTTCCCGTGCCGCCCAGTCGCCATGGGTGTGGCGGGGGCACCTGATGATGTCGCTCGTCGCGCTCGGGATCTGCCTCGTCTTCGCCGTCGGCCACAACGTGCTGTTCGCGGTCGCCTGGGGGGTCATCACGGTCGGTTGGTTCGGGATCGCGATGTGGGTCTGGAGGCGACACCTCCGGGCCTCCCCTTGACCGACCCGGCAGCCGGTCCGACAGCCGGTCCGCCGGTCGCGCCGGAGGACGAACCGGCCGCCTATTTCCGTGGCGCGAGCGTTGCGTTCGACCGCCGGCAAGCGATCCGGGTGGCGGTCGGTTTCTGGCTGAGCATCCTGGTCGTGCTGCTGGTGGTGCTGTCCGTCACGGCGATCGGCGATATGTCCCGAAGGAGCCGCCTGGAGCACCGTGGCACTCCCGTCACGGTCACGGTGACCAGCTGCCTGAGCGTGGCCTCGGGCACCGGTGAGACGGTCCTGGGCGCGAGCTGCCGGGGGACCTACACCCTGGCGGGGACGACACACGAAGGCCTCGTCCACGGGATGCCCGGCACCCTGCCTGCAGGCACAACCGTGGCTGCCCTCGTGGACCCGGCGCATCCGAGCACCCTCTCGACCGCCAGGTCGGTGGCGAGCGGGCGCTCGTCGTGGGGTGCCTTCGTCCCGGCGGGTGTCACGGCGCTGATCCTGGCGCTCAGCCTGGCTGCCGTCTTCGGGCGGGCGAGGCGGAGCGCCAGGCACGGCCGTCTTCTCGCTGCGGTGGGCTGAGCGCCCGATCCCTCGGGCGTCCGGTGCGCTAGCCGAGGTTCGTGAGTGCCTCGGACAGTGCCGCCTCGAGGGTCTCGCGATCGTCGTCGGCGAGCTTGTAGCCCCCCTCGCCGGTGACCGGGTCGCGCCCGGCCTGGACGTAGAACACGTCGACCGCCTCGGCCCCGAGGGTGCTGATCATCGTCGACACGATGTCGAATCCGGCATCGGAGATGGCCCTGGCGACGTGGTGCAGGAGGGGGCCGCGGTCGGGTGCCCGGACCTCGACCACGGTTGCCGACGTGGCCGCGTCGTTATCGGTGCTGACTTTGACCAGGATGGGGTGGGGGGTGCGGGCCCGGCGGCGGAGGTAGTGCCGCTCACGTTCGTCGAGGCGCTGCTCCAGGGGGAGCCGGCCGTCGAGCGCTGCCTCGAGGTCGTCGCGCACCCTCCCCCACTCGGGGAGGACGTCGAATGCGGGCGCCACCTCGAAACGGAAGAACGCCTGGTTGCCGCTGTCGGAGTGGGTCGCGGCCGAGCGGACGGTGGCCCCGGAGAGGGCCAGCACGCCGGCGACGGTCGCCAGGAGACGCCGGCGGTCGGGCGCGGCGACGCTGACCCGGCTGCCATGCGCCACCAGCTCGGGGCGTCCGGTGCCGAGGAGGGCACGCTCCTCCTCGGCGAGGGGCGGGGTGCGAGGCGGCGCCGTCTGCCCGGAGAGGTGGTGGTCGACCAGCTCGACCAGCTGTGCGATCAGCCCGGCCTTCCACGAGCTCCACATGGCCGGTCCGGTGGCCTTGCTGTCGGCCTCGGTAAGCGCGGCCAGCAACTCGAGCGTCTGGTGATTCCCGACGGCCGCGGCCACCGTCTGGATGGTCCGCGGGTCGTCGAGGTCGCGGGTGGTCGCCACCTCGGCGAGCAGGAGGTGATGACGGACCAGGCTGACAAGGGTCGCCGTGTCCTCCTCGTCGAAGCCGAGGCGGGGCGCCATCTCACCGACGATGTCGATCCCCAGGCGGGTGTGGTCGGCGAAGTCCCCCACCTTGCCGATGTCGTGCAGCAACGCTCCCATCAGCAGAAGGTCCGGGCGTTCCACGTCCCGGACCAGGGCCGTGGCGTTGGCAACCGTCTCGAGCAGGTGGCGATCCACCGTGAAGCGGTGGTAGGCGTTGCGCTGCGGCCGGTGGCGTAGCGGTTCCCACTCTGGGAGGAAGCGGGTCCAGATGCCACGTGAGTCGAGGGCCTCGATCGCGGCGATGGCGGGACGGCCGGCGCCGAGCAGACGGAGCAGGCTCCGTGACAGTTCCGGGCTCCAACGGCCCTCGACGAGCGGCGTCTCCGCCGCCAGCCGATCGAGGGTGGCCCGGGCCAGCGGCAGATCCGAGTCGGCGGACGCCGCCGCCGCCCGGAGGGCGAGCGAGGGGTCGGTGGCCGGATCGGCGCTCTCCGCCAGGGCGACCTCCTCGTCGATGAGCACCAGGCCGGGCTCGAGGGGCTCGGCCTCGGCCGCCGGTCGAGTTCCACTCCGCCGCCAACGCCGGCTCGTCGGCGAATCCCGCAGCCACGTCTCGACCCGCCGCCAGCCGTCGTCCGACGCCCAGGCGAGCGTCCTGGCCGCGCCTGCCACCGCGGCCATGAGGGTGTCGGCATCGTCCATTCGGAGCGCCTTGGCGACCGCGTCCTGGTCCTGCAGCTGCAACCGGTTCGTGGATCGTCCCGTCGCCCGCTGCAACTCCACCCTGGCGGCGGTCAGGGTCTCTGCCGCCTTCCCGAGCCGCGGGTCGGCGGCCACCTCGGCCAGGACCGGGCTGACGGTGCCGACCGAGCGCAGGAGCCGCAGGTCGCGCAGGCCGCCCCTGGCCTCCTTCAGGTCGGGCTCCAGGAGGAAGGCGAGGTCCCCGTATTCCTCGTGGCGGGCCTGGAGGTTGGCCTGCACCAGCGGGAGCCGGCGGGGCGCCCGCTCGCGCCACTGCTCGACGATCCGGCCGAGCACCGACGCGCCCAGGTCGGAATCGCCGGCCACGACCCGGGCGGTGAGCAGCCCGAGCGCCACCTTCAGGTCGGCGTCGGCCATCGAGAGGATCTCCTTCGGCGTGCGGACGCTGTGATCCAGGGACACCCCCTGGTCCCAGATCGGGTACCACAGCGCCTCGGCCACCTTTCCGATCGGCTTGCGGCGGCCGGTGACGAGCAACAGGTCGAGGTCGCTGCCGGGTGCCATCTCCCCGAAACCGTGACCCCCGACGGCGAGGAGGGCGAGGCTGTGCTGGTCGCCACCCGTGGCCTGCTCGAAGAGGGCGTTGATCCACTGGTCGACCACCTCGGCGTAGGCGCGGCACCAGGGCTCGCCCGTCAGCCCCCGGTCGTCGAGCAGGGCTTGCCGGCGACCCTTGAAGTCGGTGAGTGGCAGGGAGCCCGCAGGTGCCGGCCGCGAGGTGAGTGGGTTCACCGCCCCTGGTTGCGAACGGCCTCGGCGGCGGCGGCGATCACTTCCGGGTCGCCGAGGGCCTGTCCGCCGGGGATCGTGGGTCGCAACTGGTGATCGAGCTCGTAGACGATCGGGACCCCGGTGGGAAGCTCGAGCTCGGTGATCGCCTCGTCCGAGACGCCGTCGAGGTGCTTGATCAGGGCGCGCATGCTGTTTCCGTGGGCCGCGACCAGCAGGGTGGCGCCGGCGAGGAGATCGGGCGCCATGACGTCGTACCAGTACGGCAACATCCGGTCGATCACGTCCGCCAAGCACTCGGTGGCGGGCACCACGCCGGGGGCGAGGTTCCGGTAGCGGGGATCGTCGAGCACCGAGTAGGGGCTGTCGGCCGGCATCGGCGGGGGCGGGGTGTCAAAGCTGCGCCGCCACGTCATGTACTGCTCTTCGCCGTACTTGTCGAAGGTGTCCTTCTTGTCCAGTCCGGTGAGCCCCCCGTAGTGCCGCTCGTTCAGCCGCCAGTGGCGCTTGACCGGGACCCAGAGGCGCCCGAGCTCGCCGAGCGCGATATCGGCCGTCTGGATGGCCCGCGTCAGGACCGAGGTATAGACGATGTCGATATTGAGGCCCTCGGCGGCGAGCAGCCGGCCGGCGGAGCGGGCCTCATCCTCGCCGACATCGGAGAGCGGTACATCCCACCAGCCCGTGAAACGGTTCTCCAGGTTCCACTGGCTCTGACCATGACGAAGCAGGACGAGGGTAGACACGGCCTTAGCGTATAGCGGCTGAGAGTCCTGAAATTCCGGTTGTAGTGGTCGTCTTGGGCGTGGGGTTGGTTCTCGGCTTCGCAACGAGAACCAACCCTTCACACCCAAGCCACCCACGGGCCACCTCACCCACTCCGCGAGGCCAGAAAGGAAAAGAAAAGTGGCGCGAATACGCGCCGCGACGCTCCCAGCCGCCACTTCCCCTATTTCCCTTGCCGGCCGGGCTGGAGGTCTCGCGGTGGTGGTCTGGCGTCCCGGGTGGCGTCTCCGTTGCGAAGCCCGGAGCGCCACCCGGCGACCCAGACCGCCGCCGCACGTTTACCGCGGAAGATTCTTGGGGTACTTGCGACGTTAAGCAACAAGACCAACAAACTTGAGTCACAAGCACTCAACCTTGCTACACTGGTCGGCAACCCCAAATCAAAAATCATCCCTGGGAGGCCCCCACATGCCCAAGGCCGTCGGTATCGACCTCGGTACCACGAACTCGGTCGTCAGCGTCCTCGAAGCCGGCGAGCCGACCGTCATCCCCAACGCCGAAGGGTCTCGCACGACCCCGTCGGTCGTGGGGTTCTCGAAGACCGGCGAGGTGCTCGTCGGTGAGGTGGCCAAGCGTCAGGCCATCACGAACCCCGATCGCACGATCCGCTCGGTCAAGCGCCACATGGGCGAGAGCTCGTGGCACCTGGACATCGACGGCAAGAAGTACAGCGCCCAGGAGATCTCGGCCCGCATCCTC
>WQVT01000048.1 GCA_009785715.1 Acidimicrobiaceae bacterium
GTGCGTGTCGACGGGGGACGGATCTTCCGCCCGGCGATCAGCAACTACTTCAGCGAGGCGGTCGGGACGCCGTCGGTCGATTCGAGCGTCACCGGCGATGTGTACCTGACGCTGGCCCAGCCCCCCTCCGCGACTGACCCGGAGGCGGTGATCGGGGTCATCGTCGAGCCCCTGGTGTCGTGGATCTGGGTCGGCGGGGGCGTGATCCTCGTGGGCAGCGCGCTGGCGGCCTTCCCGGGGCGGCGCCGGCGCCGGCCGACCGACCCGGTTTCCTCCACCCCTTCTGAGTCGGCGCCGGACACGGTCGACGAGTTGTTGGCGGAGACCCCGGCGGGGGCGCAGACATGACCACCGTCTCCTCCGGGCCCGGCGCCCGTCCCTCCGGGCCCGAGCCGCTCGGGGTCCCGGTCCCCGCGCCGGCGCCGAGGGGCGCCCGTCACCGCCGCAGGCGGCTGGCGGTGTGGATCTCGCTCGCCGCCGCCGTGCTCGTCGCCGTCCTGATCGCCGTCCTCGCGTCGGCCAAGCCCTCCAGCGAGCAACTGGTGAACAGCCCCTTGCTCGGGAAGGCCGCCCCCAGCCTGGACGGATCGGCGATCCTCAACGGGCCTGCGGGCGGCGGGCCCGTCAAGCTCTCCGCCTATCGGGGCAAATGGGTGCTCGTCAACTTCGCCGCCAGCTGGTGCGTGCCGTGCGCCCAGGAGATGCCGCAGCTCCTGCTCTTCGCCCACCAGCACGCGGCTTCCGGCAACGCCACGATCCTCACCGTCGCCGACGACCAGGGCGACATCGCCAATCTCCGCCAGTTCCTCCGCGTCCGATCGGTCGGCTGGCCGGCGGTCGACGATGCCTCGGCGACCGTGAACTGGGGCGTCGGGCAGCTGCCCGACTCCTACGTCGTCGATCCGCAGGGCACGGTCGTCGCCGAGGTCGAGGGAGGAGTCAACGCCGCCGAGCTGGACGCCTTCATCGCCAAGTACACCCCGCACCGCTCGTGAACCAGCGGGTGCGGCGGTGGGGGCCGTGGGTGGTGCTGCTCCTCGTCCTGGCCGCCGTGCTCGCCGTCGGGGCCACCCGGAGCAACAGCCATTCGAGCGTGGAACAACAGACGCTGTCGATCGCGGGACGGGTCCGTTGCCCGGTCTGCCAGGGCGAGTCGGCTGCGCAGTCGGACACGCCTGCCGCCGCCAGCATCCGGCAGCGGATCCACGCCGACCTGAGCGCCGGCGAGTCGTCCAGCCGGATCCTCCATTCCCTCGAGGCCTCGTACGGTCCGGGCATCCTCGAGAGCCCGCCGACCTCCGGCATCGCGCTGTGGGCCTGGGTCACCCCGATCGCCGCGTTCGTGATCGCGGTCGTGGGGCTCGTGCTCGGTTTCCGCCACTGGCGGCGACCGGCCCGGAGGCGCCCACCGGCGTCCGCCGGGCACGCCGGGAGCGTCGAAGGCTCGGGGTCCAGGGTCAGTGACGAGGACCAGGCCCTGGTGGCCGAGGCGCTCACCGAGCGGGCCCGGGCGGGGTGGGGGCGGTGATGGCCGGCGGTTCCCGTGCGGTAGATCCGACGACCCGGGAGCTCGAGGAGGAGCGTGACTTCCTGCTCCGGTCGTTGGCCGATCTGGAGGCCGAGCACGACGCAGCGGACCTCGACGACCCGGACTACCGGGCGCTGAAGGACGACTACACCGCCCGCGCCGCCGCGGTGCTGCGCGCCCTGGAGGCCCCCGCCCAGGAGGCCCCGCCGGCTGATCCCCCACCGGCTGATGCCCCACCGACGGAGGCCGTGCCGGCCGATCCCAGCGGACCACCGGAGACCGCGAAGGCTGGCCAGGGCCGGGCAGGGTGGCTGAGCCGCCACCGCCGGACCGTCGTCAGCGTGGCGGGTGTCGCGATCGTCGTCGCGGGGGTTCTGTGGGCGGTGGTCGCCTCGTCGAGCCAGCGCCAGGCGGGCGAGACGATCAGCGGTCAGCAGGTCGGGGCCACGCAGCCCACCAACTCGAGCGAGACGAAGCTGCTGCTCGCCGCCCAGAAGGCGGCCGACCGCGGCGACAACGTCACGGAGCTGAAAGATGCACAGGCCGTCCTCGTCTCCGATCCGACCCAGCCCCAGGCCCTCACGATGGAGGGGTGGCTGCTGGCGCAGACCGGGCAGAAGGCGCTCGTGGCCAAGGGCGTCGGGCTCCTCACCCTGGCCGAGCGCATCGACCCCGGGTTTGCGGAACCCCACGTCTACCGGGGAATCGCCCTGCTGAGTGAGGGCGAGAACCGGAGCGCGGTGCCCGAGTTGCGTTGGTACCTGGCCCACAGGCCCGACCCGAAGCTGGCACCGAAGGTGCGCGCCGCACTGGCCAAGGCAGAGGCCGCGATCGCCGGCCGCCCGGGTTAGCGGCGGGTCGAGAATCCCCTAAACGGCGGTGACGGTGACGCAGGCCTCGTCGCCCTGCGCCCTCGACGAGGCCACGGAGGCGGGGACCGCCCGCCCGTAGAGGCCGGCGAGCATCCCTCGGACCATGCCCCGATCGACCGCACAGATCACCGGGTGCTGGCGGGCGGTGTCGAAGAATGGGCAGCGCTCCTGGATCAGCGCCAGCGATCCGGCCCTGGCCTCGGCGTGGGCGGCGAAGCCATGTGCCGACAGGGCGTCTGCGATGGCGTGCAGGGCGGCGCGGAACGACGCCGAGCCTTCCCCGCCGCCCGCCGGGTCGACGCCGAGCTGGCCGGCCATGCTCCGTCCGTAGTCCTCGCCGACGCGCTCCGCCATGGCCTCGGCCTGGTCCGTGGGGACCAGCGAGAGCGCCTGACCGAGCAGGAGGATCAGCAGGTCGTCCTGCCTGCGGGGGATCTCCACGCCGGCGGGCACCATCGGGGACACCCGGTAGCGCTTGGACGGCCGGCCTGCACCGTGCTGTGCGGTGCGGGTCACGAAGACCTCCACGTAGCCACCGGCCACGAGCTTGTCCAGGTGATGGCGGGCGACGTTGGCGTGGAGCGCGAACTCCTCCGCCACCTCGGAGGCGGTGACCCCCTCGGCGTGGTCACGCACCGACAGGTAGATCCGGCGGCGGGTGGGGTCGCCGAACGCGGATGTCACGGCCTCCACGGCGCTCGTGAACTCCTCGTCGGTGAGGCCCAGCCCAGAGCTCCCCAGCCCAGAAGCCCCCAGCCCAGAGCTCATGGGCGCACCCGGGACGCGTCCTTCCTCCTGCGGATCAGAGGGTGGGATCGCACCTACGAGCGCCACGTCGGTATCCTACCGGGATCGGTGGTTCGGGCGTGCCTGCCGGGGTCGCCGTCTGCAGAGAGGGCGTAGAGATGGGTGTGAGCGAACAGCAGGTGATCGATGCCCTCCGCCCGGTCACCGATCCCGAGCTCCACTTGAGCGTCGTTGATCTCGACATGATCCGCCGCGTCGAGATCCGTCGCGGACGGGTCAACGTGACGATCGCCCTCACGGTTGCCGGGTGCCCGCTCACCGGTGAGATCACCCGTCGGGTCCACGAGGCCCTGGACCCGCTCGACGGCGTGCGTGACGTCACGGTCCAACTCGACGTCATGACCCCCGAGCAGCTCGACCGCGTCCGGGCCAAGGTGCAGGCGATGCGCGGCGGCTCCTCGGCGGCCGCCGGCATCGACGGATCCCACGGGGGAGGGTCCCAGGGCCACGCGCACGGCCAGACCCCGCTCGGCCACGAGCAGGGGAGGGCGAACGCCTTCATGGACCCGGCCAGCCGGACGCGTGTCATCGGGATCACCTCCGGCAAGGGGGGCGTCGGGAAGTCGTCGGTCACGGTGAACCTGGCGATCACGCTTGCCCGCGCCGGTCACGAGGTGGCCGTCCTGGATGCCGATGTCTACGGGTTCTCGGTGCCCGGGATGCTCGGGATCGACGACGGACCGGTCGTGCGGGGCAACAAGATGATCCCGCCGGTGGCGTTCGGCGTGCGGTGCATGTCGATGGGGTTCTTCGTCGAGGAGGACCAGCCCGTGATGTGGCGGGGACCGATGCTGCACAAGGCCCTCGAGCAGTTCCTGGTCGATGTCGACTGGGGGGACCCCGATTTCCTCCTGATCGACATGCCCCCGGGCACCGGGGACGTTGCCCTCTCGATGGCCCAGTACCTTCCGGCGTCGGAGGTCTACGTCGTCACGACCCCGCAGGACGCGGCGAAGCGGGTGGCCCAGCGCAGCGCGTACATGGCGAAGAAGATCAACCTCCCGCTCCGGGGAGTGATCGAGAACATGAGCTGGTTCACCGGCGACGATGGCAAGCGCTACGAGCTGTTCGGTCGGGGTGGGGGCGAGGCGCTGGCCGCCGAACTGGGCGTTCCGCTCCTCGGACAGGTGCCACTCACGCCCGCGGTGCGGGCCGGTGGCGATGCCGGCCGTCCCGTCGTCGTCGCCGACCCGGCGTGCGAGGCCTCCCAGGCCCTCGCGGCGATCGCCGCGCAGCTTGTCGAGCGCGGCCGCTCGCGGGTGTTCCGCTCGGAGCTGAAGATCAACTCCTAGATCCGCCGCGATCCCCGCAAAGTCCGGGAGAGCCACAGAATGTGGCGTGCCCAACGATCCGCGTGAGAGACCGCCGGATTCGAGTCGCGAGCCTTCCGGTCCAGGTGACGGGCCGGGTGAGCGGGCGGCCGGGAGCGAGGCGGGCCACACGCCGGTTCCCCCTCGCCGCACCCCGGTTCCCGAGCGCCCGCGGCAGGATCCCGAGCGCCGTCGGGCTCCCCGGGGGGGCACCGCAGCCTCGCCCGGCGACGCCCTGGGGAAGCCGATCGGGCGCCGGGTCGCGCTCGGGATCATCGGCGCCGGCGTGGTGGGTGTCGTCGCCGGCCGGCGCATCGGCGACGGCGTCAACGCCCTTATCAGGCCGCTCCAGCAGGCTTCCGGCGGGATCGGCTCGCTCCTGCCCTCCACCGACGAGTGGGTCTACTACACCGTGACCAGCGGCTATCCGCACGAGTCGGACGCCCGGTACCGGCTCACCGTCGACGGGCTCGTCGATCACCCCCAGACCTACGACTTCTCATCGCTGAAGGCGCTCCCTCCGACCCACTTGACCGCCGATTTCCAGTGCGTCACCGGCTGGAGGGTGCCAAAGGTCCACTGGACCGGCGTGAGGCTCGCGGACCTCCTCGACCGGGCCGGGGTGCAGGCGACAGGTCGGGCCTTGCGCTTCGAGTCCTTCGACGGCGTGTACACCGAGAGCCTCACCCTGGACCAGGCCCGCCGGCCCGATGTGATCGTGGCCTGGGAAATGCTCGGCGCGCCGATCACGACCGATCACGGCGGTCCGGTCCGCCTCTACGTGGCCCCCATGTACGGCTACAAGTCGTGCAAATGGCTGAAGCGGATCGAGGTCACGGACAACGTCATCCCGGGGTACTGGGAGACCGAGGGCAACTACAGCGTGAATGCCTGGGTGGGCAGGAGCAATGGGCGCAATGATCCCCCGACCGAGTGAGGCATCCGTCGCCGCAGGCCGGCGATCGGGGGGTGGTCCTGCCGAGTCGCAGGAGGCCGTACCCGAGTCGGAGGGGGGTCCGCCGGCTTCGGAGCCGTCGCGCCGGCGAGGGATCGTCCGCTTCGACCGGGTCGAGCGGACCGCGCACTGGCTGAACGCCTCGCTTTTCCTCGTCCTCATGCTCACCGGCCTCGCGCTCTATTTCGAGCCGGTGATGGCGCTGGTCGGTCGGCGGAGGCTGGTGGAGGACATCCACGTCTACGCGGGGATCGCCCTGCCGTTGCCGGTTCTCGTCTCCGCGCTCGGCTACTGGGGTCGCGGCCTGCGGCTCGACCTGTCCCGGCTGAATCGCTGGATCCCCGACGACACGATCTGGCTGCGCGTCAGTTTCGCGGAGCGAAGGCGTCGTCAGCGCATTCGAAACCAGCTCCGGCTCGGGAAGTTCAACGCCGGCCAGAAGCTCAACGCCGCATTTACCGCCGGCGCCATCGTGGTCATGCTCGGCACCGGCGTGATCCTGAGGTGGTACCACCCCTGGCCCCTGTCGTGGCGGACCGGGGCCACGCTGGTGCACGACTGGCTGGCCGTGGCGATCGTGATCGTCGTGCTCGGCCACATTCGCTTCGCACTCGCCGACCCGGAGGCCCTGCGGTCGATGATCCACGGTCGCGTTACGCGTGCATGGGCCAAGCGGAGCGCGCCCGCCTGGCTCGACGAGCTCGACGGCCCACCCCGGCAGTAGAGGCGGTCACGGCGGCTCGGTGAAGAGGTCGAGTTGGGCGGGGCGCTCGAGGGGCGCCTTCCACGCGGAACGGGCGGCTACCCGCCGGCCCGGGTTCGGGCGATCCGCTCTCTCGACGACAACCGGCGAAACGTCCTCTGCAGTTGTCGGGTCCACCAGGCTCCATCGCAGGAGGAATGACGGGTCGAAACGCCCGCCGTTGTAGCGGCGGCAGCAACGGGCGCAGGCCATCGCCGTCGTGGGGCGGCGGTATCGCCTCAGCGTGGTGGCACAGATCGCGCAGACGGCGACCCACCGCGGTGCGGGATGCACGACGCTTCGGGGGTCGGCCCTCGTCGAGGGCCGGGCGCCGAGCCGGGACGCCATCTTCTTCCAGGCCGGACCGTGTCCCGTGCCGGGGGTGAGGGCGTGGGCGATCTCATGGAGAATGGTGTCGGTTGTCTCAGCGACCCCGTTGAGCCTGACGTAATGCCTCGAGAGGCTGATCGTCCGCGTGTGGTGGTGGCACGCACCCAAGCGGGTCTTGGCATGGTCCCAGCGAAAGCTCCAGGTCGGGCCGAGATGGCTGGAGATCAGCCGCTTCGCCAGGTCCTCCGCTTCGCTCAGGTCCATGGACACTGAGCCTGCCAGGCGGGTGTGACAAAGTCGGGGGATCCCGCCTCCGGCGGGGTGTCGGGGGATCCCGCCTCCGGCGGGGTGTCGGGGGATCCCGCCTCCGGCGGGTGGAGGAGGTGCCGTGGTGGAGCGTCACGATCCAGCAGCCCTACGGCGGATCGCGGCCGGCGTCATGGAGCTCCACTGGAGGCCCGACCACGGCTACACGGTGCCGAACAGTCAGACCTACCCGTGGCTGTGGCTCTGGGATTCCTGCTTTCACGCCCTGATCTGGGACGCCCTCGACGACGAGCGGGCGGTGACGGAGCTAGCCGCGGTGTTTCGTCGTCAGAGCGGCAGCGGCTTCATCCCCCACATGGCCAACTTCCCCCCCGAGAGCGCCACGGCGGAGATGTGGGGCGCTGCCGGGTGCTCGGCGATCACCCAACCGCCGATGTACGGCCACGCCCTGGCCGTGCTGGCCGCCCACGGTCGGGATGTCGAGCGCTTCGCCGAGCCCGCCCTCCTGGGGCTCAGGCATCTCTTCGACCGGCGCCGTGCGCCCTGTGGCCTGATCCGCAGCTACCACCCCTGGGAGACGGGGGCGGACGACAGCCCGCGCTTCGATCTCGGCCGGCGCCCTCCCTACTCCCGGCCCCGATGGGATTCCTTCCACTACAAGCTGGTCGGCGCGCTGGATGTGCGCGACGGCGAGGCGATCGGCAGCAGCGCGTTCGACCTTTGCCCGGCCGGATTCAACGCCCTGGTGGCCTGGAACGCCCGGGAGGCGGCCGCGGCACTCGGCGACCGCGACCTCCTCGACGATGCGACCGCCCTCGCCGAGACGATCGACGCCGTGCTGTGGTCGGAGGAGGAAGCAACCTGGTGCGACGCCTGGCCGGACGGAACGGCGGCGTCGAGCGTGCGGGTCGTCGACGCCCTTCTGCCGGCGCTCGTGACCCCGGAGCGCGACCGCGCCGGCCGCGCACTCGGCCTGGCCACCGACCCAGCCGCGTTCGGCCTGCCGTTCGGCCCCGCACAGGTTCACCCGGCCGAAGAGACCTACGAGGCCGAACAGTACTGGCGAGGACCCGCCTGGCCGTCGCTCACCTACCTGTTGTGGCGGGCGGCCCATCAGCGGGGCCTTGGGATCGAGGCGGAACGCCTCGAGCTCATGCTCCGGAGGGGGGCGGCGGCGAGCGGCTTCGCCGAGTACTGGAATGCCGCTTCCGGGGTGGGGCTGGGCGCGATCCCCCAGTCGTGGGCGTGCCTCGCCATCGTGCCGGACGCGGATCGGACGGCGGGCGCGAGCGGCGAGTAACCGCCCTGGGCTCAGCGCACGTCGATGCTCAGCACAGGTCGACGCTCAGCGCACGTCGACGCCACGCGGCAGTCGGGCGGGGTCCCAGTCGAGTTCCGTGACGGCGGTGGAGAAGGCGTAGCGGTCGGTCATGCCGCCCACCCAGCTGACGGCCGCCCGCAGCGCCTCCTCGCTTCCTGCCTCGATGCCGCTCGCCCCGGGCGGCCCCGACCGGGCCATGCGCCCGGGATGGTCGGCGAAGTGCTCGACCAGGGCGCGCAGGACCTCGATCACGGCGGTGGCCTGGTGGACCGACGCCGGCCGAAGATAGATCCGCCGGTAGTTGAGGTCCCGGAAGGCGGCCAGAGCCTCGGCCGTGTCCGGGTCCATGCCGATCCTGCCGGATGCGGCCACCGTGTCCACCACAGCGCGGATGAACGTGTCCAGCTGTTCCCTGCGGGTCTCGCCGCAGCGGCCGGCCACCACGTCGGGCAGGGCGGAGGGCGGGACGACCCCTGCGGCGACCGCGTCTTCGAAGTCATGGCAGACGTAGGCGATGCGGTCGGCCCAGCTCACGACCTCGCCCTCGGGCGTAGCGGGTGAGGGGCGCGACCAGGAGTGGCAGCGGACCCCGTCCAGGGTCTCGGCGCAGAGGTTCAGGGATGGCAGCACGACGTCGGCGCCCCACACCGCGTGGTCGTACCCGCCCTCGACGAATGGGCTGAGCGCGTCCTCGCTGGCGTGCCCTCCGGGGCCGTGCCCACAGTCGTGCCCGAGCGCGATCGCCTCGGCCAGCGCCACGTTGAGCCGGCAGGCGCGGGCGATGGCCGTGGCAACCTGGGCGACCTCCAGGGCGTGGGTGAGCCGCGTGCGCTGGTGGTCGGCGGGTCGGACGAAGACCTGCGTCTTGCCGGCCAGGCGCCGGAAGGCGGTGCAGTGCAGGATCCGGTCGCGGTCCCGCTCGAAGCAGGTCCGCCACGGGTCTGGCTCCTCCTCCCGGGCTCGATGCCCCCCGCCCGCCGCCCGCGTCGCCCCCCGCGCGAGCGTGGCCTCTTCGATCTCCTCGCGGGCGGAACGCTCGAGGACCTGCACCGGGTGACCGAGCCCCTGGTCGTCCGGGTGGGCGAGGACGACCTCGAGGTCGCCGGCGCGGCGGGCCGTGCCGGCCATGGTCGCCTCCCAGCGCTGCCGGCGTTCGGCTGCGACCTCGTCGAAGTCAGGAGCCTGACCCGGTTCGGCCTTCGAGGGGGTCCATTCCACGCGAGCCACGATCTCAAGGTAGCGAGGGGGTGTGACATCGAAGCGTCGAGGGGAGCGGGTCACCGGCCGGAGGCCTGTGCCGTCGAATCCCCGCGCGGTTTTCCGCGCGCTCCTGCCGCGCGATCGAGCGGCCATGTGGGCCTCCATCGCGCTGAAAAATCGCGCGGCACGATCGCGCGTCCCGCACCCACCCGGTTCGCGCATCCCGGGCCGCGAACGAGAGCCCCCCCGCCCCGGCACCCCGCCCCAGCACCCCGCGCTCCTCCCGGCCGGACCGCTGCGGGACCCCATCCCTGGGCAGCCGCCTACGATGGCGAGAGGACGGAGCCCGCCAGCGAGGCTCCTGGAGCAGGTCGAGAGGAAGAGAGCGCAACGTGGACGTCCGCATCGGGGTAACCCA
>WQVT01000049.1 GCA_009785715.1 Acidimicrobiaceae bacterium
ATCGGCGTCCATGTGACGGGCAGTTGACGCCTACTGACCAGTGAGCGCGCACATGGACGGAGATCGAGCACATGGACAGGGATCGCGCACAAGCCCTCGGGTGGGGTCCTGATACGGGCTGGTTTGCCCGGGCTTCGAACGGGACAGCCGGCCGATCAGGACCCCACCTCGTCCCACCCGGAGGAAAGAGAAGCGAAGGGGGTGGCTGATACGCCGACCCCGTTTAGGACACTGATTCGTCCGTCAGCTGGCTCGACGCTGCTGCGCCAGCCACGCCTTGCGCAGCTTGCGGCGCTCCTCCTCGGAGGTCCCGCCCCAGATGCCGGACTCCTGATTCGTCGCCAGCGCGAATTCGAGGCATGAGGCCTGTGCGTCGCACGTCTGACAGACGGCCTTGGCGAAGGCGATCTGCTCGAGAGCGGGGCCGGTGGTCCCCACCGGGAAGAACAGGTCGGGATCGGTGTCTCGACAGGCGGCTTCTCCACGCCAGTCATCAACGTCCCACTCGAAATTGCGGCTCCAGGTCAGGGACACGTCGCCTCCGGCGAGGTTGTGAATTTGTTCACGTGCCCACGGACAGAAGAACGGAAGGTCACGAACACGTTGCAATAGCGTAAAGCCGCACGTCAGAGGATGCAAGGAGGGATCTCACAGAATTCGTAACTTTTTGGCGCCTCCAACCGGGGATGGGCGCGCGCCTATACGGGTCCCTCTGACGGCACGATCATGCTATAACCGAGCACGGCTCAGCGGGGAAAACTTGCCCCAATCGCCCGCGTGGTGATCCGGTCACCGTTCGCAGTTGGACCGGCGGCGGACGACGCGGGGCGCGCGTAGGGGCCTTCAGGGGACGACCAGTCGGAGGGCATCGGGCTCGAACCGCAGCTCGAGCTGCTCGGCTTCGCCCAGGTAGTCGCCGTCGACCTGATAGGGGAGCGGGCCGAACGGCGCGACCGTCGCCGAGACCACCTCGGTCAAATCCGTGATGCCGCGGCCTCGCGCCCCTTTCCCGCGCAGTGCGGCAGCCGCCACCGGAAGGAGGGTGACCAGGGAAAAGCGTCGGAAGATGATCACCGAGAGGCGGCTGTCGAGCCCGGCGCCGGGGACGACGTCCAAGGGTCGGTTACCGAGAAAAGTATACGGATTGGTGTTCAGCACGATGCCGAAGTACGCCTGATCCACGGAGTGCCGCTGTCCGTCCTCGGTGGTGGCCGAGAACAGGAACCGGGGACGGCTCCGGTCGTAGTGGCGGAACCAGGTGTTGATGGCGGTGGCCACGAAGAGCGCCTGGCCGGCGTAGCGCTTCAGCGAGCCCCGCCGCTCCACCCGGGCCACCACGGCGGCGTCGAAGCCGAGTCCGACGTGGAAGAGGAAGAAGCGGCCGTTGACCGAGCCGAGACCGACGCGGCGAATCGAGCCTCGCGCCAGGGCGCCGAGGAGCTCGCCGGTGGCCTCGATCGGGTCGTTCGTCATCCCGATGGTGCGGGCGAAGACGTTGGTGGACCCCCCGGGCAGGACACTGAGGGCCGTCTGCGTGCCGGCGAGCCCGTTGGCGGCCTCGTTGAGCGTCCCGTCCCCGCCGAGCACGACGACCACGTCCACCCCGTCGGCGGCTGCTCCCTGCGCCAACATCGTGGCGTGTCCGCGACGGCTCGTCTCCGCCATGGCCACGTCGTGATCTGCAGCCAGGGCCTTGTGGATCACCACCCGCATCCGTTCGGTGACCGACGCCGCCGATGCGTTGACGACTAGCAGGACGCGCACCGCTCGTGTCCCTGCCCGTTCAGCGCCCTCCGGGCGCGCAGCCGTTCAGCGCCCTCTGGGCGGGCATCAGGTATCGAGCGCCACCAGGGCACCTCAGGGTTTGGCCGTCCGGTCGCTGACCGGACCTCTCGGGCGCCCCCGCCGCCCTTCGACCCGCCCGCTCGAGCGGCCAGCGGGTGGCGAGCCGGGCCTGCCCGGGTCCTCGTCCGACCCTGCCCGCGCGAGGGCGCGCAGCTCGGCCACGCTGCGCGCCAGGAGCCGGGACACGTGCATCTGCGAGATCCCGAGGCTGGTGGCGATCTCGGACTGGGTCAGGCCCTCGAAGAACCGGAGATGGATGATCTTCTGTTCGCGCGGTGGGAGCTGTGCCAGCAGGGGGAACAGCGTCGCCCGGTCGTCGGCGTCGGCGAAGCGGGGGTCCTCTTCGCCGAGCCGGGTGGCGAGGTTCTGGGTGTCGTCGTCGTTGGCGCTCGGGGCGTCGAGCGACGAGAAGCGGTAGGCGGCCCCCGCCTCGAGGGCCTCGAGGACTTCCTCCTCCGACACCGCAAGGTCATTGGCGAGCTCCGCGATGGTCGGGGAGCGGCCGAGCTCCTGGCCGAGCGTCCCGACTACTTTGCCCAACCTCAAATACAGCTCCTGCATGCGGCGGGGCGCGCGGACCGCCCACGCCCGGTCGCGGAAGTGCCGCTTGATCTCGCCGACGATCGTGTGCGTTGCGTAGGTCGAGAACTCGACGCCGCGGTCGGGATCGAAGCGGTCGACGGCCTTCAGCAGCCCGTACGAGGCCACCTGCACGAGGTCGTCGAGGGACTCACCGCGATTGGCGAACCGGCGCGCCAGGTATTCGGCCAAGCCGAGGTGGGCCGCCACCAGTTCGTCCCGGAGGGCCTGGTCGCGGGTGGCGGCGTACTCGCGGAACTTGGCGCGCATCTGTTCGCGCTGGTCGGGCTGGTAGCTCATCGGTGCGGAGAGGGCGCGCTCGGGTCGCTCACTTCGGGATCAGGTCCGAGTCGTCGTGTTCCTGGTGGCGCTTCACGAGCCGGAACCGGGGGCCCTGCGCCCCGTCGATGAACTCGTGATCGTCGACGAGGGCGCCGAGGATCACCTCCGAGAGCTCCGAGAGCCGCGAGTGGTCCGCCTCTGCGGGGTCGACGATGTGCGCCTCGCCCTCGACGACCAGTTGATCGGCGGCGAGGAGGTAACGGACCTGCACGGTCCCCTCGCGGCCCTCGGCGCCGGTCATGCCGTAGCACAACTCGTCGATGGCCAGGCGGAGATCCTCGACCTCGTCGAAGCTGAATCCGAGACGGCTGGCCAGGCCGGCGGCGGTCACCCGGGCGAGGCGGAGGAACTCGGGCCTCGCGGGCACCGTCAAGCGGACCTCGTCACTCATAGCCACCGTCATGCTCCTCCTGGCTCGGATTGCCCAAACATGCCGCCGTCCACTGATCTCGGGGGCCTCGCTTGGGACCTGGTGCCCGGCCGGGTGCCTCGAGGGTACCACCGACCCCCCCGAAAACCGGCTTCAATGCGGTCGTGTCCCGGCCCCCGTGGTAGGGATGATCGCAATCGGGAGAGACCGGGAGAGAGACAGGGAGCCCATGAACATCGTTGTCTGCGTGAAACAGATCCCGGACCCGGCCGAACCCGGGGCACTGTCGCCGGACACCCACACCCTGGTACGCACCGGAAAGCTGATCCTCGACGACTCCGACCGCTACGGGGTCGAGGTCGGGCTGCAGCTCGCCGAGCAGGCCGGCGGCGACGTCATCTGTGTGTCGATGGCTCCGGGGGAAGAGGTGTCGGGACTGCGCTCCGCCCTCGCCATGGGGGCGGCCCGCGCCATCCTGGTGAGCGACGACGCGCTCGGGGGCACGGACGCCCTCGGAACGGCGAAGGTTCTTGCGGCGGCGATCCGGACCGCCGAGGCCGACCTGGTGATCGCCGCCACGGAATCCACCGACGGCTACACCGGGACCACGCCGGTGCAGGTGGCCGAGCTCCTCGGCCTGCCGTCGATCAGCTTCGCCAGGAAGGTTGTCCTCGACGGCTCGACCGTGCGCGCCGACCGCCAGACCGAGTCCGGGTACGACGAGGTCGAGGTCGGGTTGCCGGCGGTGGTCACCGTGACGGCCGGCGTGGTCGAACCGCGCTACCCCTCGTTCAAGGGCATCATGGCCGCCAGGAGCAAGCCCCTGGACATCGTCGGGCTCTCGGATCTGGGCATCGATCCAGCCGAGGTCGGGCCGGCGGGCAGCCGCCAGGAGATCCTCTCCGTCGTGCCCGCGGAGAGTCGCTCGGCGGGCGAGATCGTCGTCGACGAGGGAGACGGCTACCAGCGAATCGTTGCGTTCCTCGAAGAGCTGAAGGTGGTGTGAGGTGGATCGGATCTGGGTTGTCGTTGAACCAGTCAGTGGGGAGCCGGCCGGCGGGGAGCTTTCGCCCATCAGCCTGGAGCTGTTGAGCGGGGCTCGGGAGCTCGCCGGCCAGGTGCAGGCCGTGACCTGGGGGGACGCGGAAGCCCTCGCCGGCGAGGCCGGCGCGTACGGGGCCACCACGCTGTGGACGGCCGGCGACCTGGGGGGCGGCCTGCCCGGTCCGGCCGTTGCCGCAGGCATCGCCGGCGCGCTCGGCGCCGTCCCGCCGGATGAACAGCCCGAGGCGATCCTCGTTCCCCACGACTACGACGGGCGCGACGTCGCCGCGCGGCTCTCGGTCCGTCTCGATCGACCGGTGTTGACCAACGTCGTCGGCCTCGAGGCAGGCGGTTCCGAAGGCGGGGACGGGGCTCTCGTCTCGGAGCACGCCGTCTTCGGTGGGGCCGAGGTGGTGAAGGCGCACTTCACCGGCGCTGCGCCGGGGCTGTTCGTGGTGCGCAGCAAGACCTTCGCGGCATCCCCCGGGGACGGTTCACCGGCCGAGGTGCGCAAGCTCGAGGTCGGCGACCTCGGTCGCACCGGCGAGGCGCGGATCGTCGCCAACCACGTTGAGGCGCAGGAGGGTCCCCGGCTCGATCAGGCGCCCGTTGTCGTCTCCGGCGGCCGCGGACTCGGGGGGGCCGAGGGCTACGCCATGGTCGAGGAGCTGGCCCGTCTGCTCGGTGGGGCCCCCGGTGCGTCGAGGGCGATCGTCGACGCCGGTTGGGTGCCCTACTCGCACCAGGTCGGCCAGACCGGGAAGACCGTGAAGCCGACGGTCTACGTGGCGGCCGGGATCTCCGGGGCGACCCAGCACCTCGTGGGCATGAAGGGCTCGCAGCACATCGTGGCCATCAACAAGGACCCCGAGGCGCCCATCTTCCAGATCGCCGACCTCGGCATCGTTGGCGACGTCAATCAGGTGCTCCCGAAGCTGATCGAGGCGCTCAAGCAGCGCTGATCCTGCAACCCCTCAGACCAGGGGCCGATCACACCAGAGGCCGATCACACCAGAGGCCAGGGGTAGGGCCGCCCGGATCGGGGCTCGGGGAAGCGGGGGCGCGCCAGCAGGCGGCGGACCCGGCGCACCATGGCCTCCACCTCGTCGTCGTGCAGCAGGGTCTGCAGCTCGGAGCTCGGGCCCTGATGCTCGAAGCGCTCCAGGTCCCGGACAAGGTTGTCGTCGATCGTCTCACCGGCGAAATCCCAGATCACCGTTCGGATCTTCGACTCGGTGTGAAAGCACAGCCCGTGGTCGATCCCCCAGATCTCCGCGTCGCGGTCGAGGAGGCAGTGCCCACCCTTGCGATCCGCGTTGTTCGCCACGAGGTCAAAGGTCGCCATGCGCCGCAGGGCCGGGTGGTGATGTTCGTCCTCGAGGAGCGTGAAGTAGTGCTGCTCGAAGTCGGCGTCGACGAAGCGCTGGAGGGATCCCTCGTCGAGCGGTCCGTCGTGGCGGAGGACCGTCTCGGGCACCATGTCCCAGCGGAGCTGGCGGGCGAGCTCGAAGGCGGCCACCTCGCGCCGGTAGAGCCCGTCCGGGAAGTCCCACAGCGGGCGCTCCGCCCGCCCCGGCTTGTAGATGGCGGCGATCTCCTCGTCGCGGTCGGTGACGGTCACCAGGTACGTCCCGTTACTGCTCCAGGGCATGCGCCCCTGAATCTCGATCGTGCCGCGCAGAAGGATGCTCTCCTCCTCGCCACCGGGCTCCTCTCCACTGCAGCCGGCCCGGTGGTCGTCGGGCGGGGGCGGGGGAGGCACGGGCGGCGGCCGGCGGGACGGGCGGGAGGTCAGCTGCTGGCTCTGGGCGCGTGGCCGTTGGTGCGGGGGCAGGCGTGACCGGTCGGGTCGATCGGGTTGCCGCACAGCGGACACATCGGTCTCCCGGCGGCGACGAGCTGGGCGGAGCGGATGATCAAGGAGGCGGCCTGGTCGCGGGTGATGGCGATACGGGCGATTCCCTCGTCGCCCGACAGCTCGTCGCCTGGCTCGTCTCCTTCGAGGCCCGGTGGTTCTTCCGGAGGTGGGGGCTCCTCGACGGCCGCGGAGACCTCTTCGGCGACGATGACGATCCGGTCGAGGGTCGTGTCGTAGGACAGCTGCATGTCCCCGACGGGCCACTCGGCGAGCACCGGTTCCTCCAGGTCGGCGGCGTCCGATGCCGGGCTCTCGGCGGCGGGGAGGTCGGAGAGCATCTCGGCCAGGAGCTGGGCGAGGGCCGCTACCTGCTGCTTCTCCAGCTTGAGGGTGACGAGCTGGCCGGCCTGACGGATCTGCAGGTAGAAGGTCCGCTGCCCGGGCTCGCCGACGGTGCCGACGGTGATCCGCTCGACGTCGGAGAACTCGAATGACGCGCTCACGATGGCCTCAGCTCTTTCAGCGACCCGGTCGAGTTGACGGCCAGCACCGTCGGGCCGGCGGGCCCGTAGCTGATCGCCGTGACCGAGCACGGGGAGATCACGATCCGCTGAAACAGGTCGAGGTGTGTGCCGAGCGCTGCGGCCACGACCGCTTTGATCGGATCGGCGTGCGACACGGCGACGATCGCCTCTCCGGAGTGCGCCGCCACGAGGGCTGCGGTGGTCTCCACCATCCGGGCCTGCATCCCGCTGAACGACTCGCCGCCGGGGAACTGGAACCCGCTCGGGTAACGCTGGACGGTGGTCCACTCGGGCTTCTTGGCGAGGGTCTTGAGCTCGGCCCCGGTCCACTCGCCGAAGTCGCATTCGATCAGGCCCCTCCGAACGGCCACCCGGAGACCGAGGGCTGCCGCAATCGGCGCGGCCGTCTCGCGGGTCCGCTCCATCGGCGAGGCGTAGACCGCGGTCAGCCGCATGCCCTGGGGCCCCGGACGCTGCCGGACGCGCGGGGGAGGCGATGGCGGCGGTGCCGATTGCTCGACCCAGAGAGCGAGACGTTCCGCCACCCGCTTTGCCTGGTCGCGCCCGGCATCCGAGAGGTGCAGCCCCGGCGCCCGGCCGGGCAGCACCTGCCCGGTGGTGGGGGTCGTGCCATGTCGGACGAAGAGCACCAACGTGGGTGGCGTCTGCTTGGCCCGGGCACGCTGATTGACCCGGACACCCTGGGCGGGGGACGTCTGCGTTCCTGGCATCTTCGGCGGGCAACCTACCGTGTTTGCGTGGCTGCCGTCTCTCACTCTCCGAACACCCAGCCGTCGAAGCGGCGATCGGGCCGCCCCTCATCCGCCACGCTGGGCGAGCTGACCGCCGAGATCGTCGCGTGCCGGGCCTGCCCCCGGCTCGTGGCGTGGCGGGAGCAGGTAGCCGCCGAACGTCGGGCCGCGTACCGGGGCGAGGAGTACTGGGGGCGCCCGATCCCCGGATTCGGCGATCCGGCGGCGCGGGTCGCGATCGTGGGCCTGGCCCCGGCGGCCCACGGCGGCAACCGCACGGGGCGGGTGTTCACCGGGGACCGCTCGGGAGACTGGCTCTTCGGCGCGCTGTATCGGGCCGGCCTGGCGAACCAACCGACCAGCACCGGACCCGGGGATGGCCTCGAGCTGACCGGCGCGTACATCCTCGCCGTCGTGCGCTGCGCCCCGCCGGCCAACAAGCCGACGACCGAGGAGAGGGACCGTTGCCTGCCGTTCCTCCGCCGGGAGCTGGCGCTGCTCGATTCGGTCCGGGTCGTCGTCGTGCTCGGGGACTTCGCCTACCGGGCGATGGCCGGCGAGCTAGGGGTGCGTCCGCGCCCCCGCTTCGGCCATGGCGTCGAGGTGGCGGCCGGGGATCGAACCATCGTCTGCTCCTATCACCCGAGCCAGCAGAACACCTTCACCGGCCGGCTCACGGAGCCCATGCTCGATGCCGTGTTCGCCAGGGCCCGGACCCTCGCAGAGGGTCCCCCGGTGGAGCCGGAGGGCGAGGGATGAAGGTCGTCATCGACTGTGATCCCGGCCACGACGACGCCGTGGCGATCCTGCTGGCCGCCGGCCACCCGGACGTGGACGTGCTCGGGATTACCACCGTCGCCGGCAACCAGACCCTCGAGCGGGTCACGACCAACGCCTGCGTGGCGGCCACCGTTGCCGGCCTCCGGGACGTCCCGGTCGTGGCCGGGAGCAACGGGCCGCTGCTCCGCCGCCTCCGTATCGCGGACTCGATCCACGGCGAGTCGGGCCTCGACGGCCCGGCGCCTATCGAACCGACCGTGCACCCCGCCGCCGGGCACGCGGTCGACTTCATCATCGATACCGTCCTCGCCCAGCCCGGTGAGGTGACGCTGGTGGCGCTCGGACCGTTGACGAACGTGGCTATCGCGCTGCGTAAGGCCCCCGCACTGGCTCAGGCCGTCGACCGGATCTCGATCATGGGTGGGTCGTGGACCAGAGGCAACATGACGCCGGCCGCAGAGTTCAACGTCTGGGCCGACCCGGAGGCGGCGGCGGTGGTCTTCGGCGCCCCCTGGGACCTCACCATGGTCGGCCTGGACGTCACCCATCAGGCGCTGTACACCGACGAGGTCGCAGCCCGCTTCGAGGGCCTCGCCAGCCCGGCGGCCCGCTGGCTCGGGGAGCTGATGGCCTTCTACCGCGACACGAACCGGGCCGTCCATCAGATGGGTGCGCCGCCTGTGCACGACCCGTGCGCGCTGGCGGCGGTGATCGATCCCTCGATCGTCCCGACCCGCGAGGCAAGGGTCGACGTCGAGACCGCCGGCACCCACACGGCCGGGATGACCGTGGTCGACTTCGGTCGCCGGGCCGACGCCGGCTCGCACCACGTGGGCGTGGGGCTCGAGGCAGACGCGTTCTGGTCCCTCCTGGCGAACGCTGTCGCCGCCCTGCCGCTCGAGCGCTGAGCCCGGGGCCCGGCGTAGCTTGACCAGACGCCGGGCAAGCCCGGCGTAGCTCGACCAGACGCCGGGCAAGCCCGGCGTCGTAGTGTCGGGGGCATGGTCACCCGTATCAGCCACTGGATCGAGGGTCGGTCCGTCCCCGGCACGTCCGGCCGGACCGGGCCCGTGTTCAATCCCGCCACCGGCGAGGAGATCGGCGCCGTCGACTTTGCCTCCGCCGCCGAGGTGGACGGCGTCGTCGCCGGCGCCGGCGCCGCGGGAGCGGAGTGGGGCAACACCTCGCTCTCGCGTCGGGCAGGCGTCCTCTTCAAGTTCCGGGAACTGCTGAGCTCCCACACGTCCGACCTCGCCGCCATCGTCACCCGCGAGCACGGGAAGGTCCTCTCCGACGCGGCCGGTGAGGTCGCCCGGGGCCTCGAGAACGTCGAGTTCGCGACCGGCGTCCTCCAGCTGCTGAAGGGCGGCTACTCCGAGCAGGTGTCGACCGGGGTGGACGTGTATTCGATCCGCCAGCCCCTCGGCGTCGTAGCCGGGATCACGCCCTTCAATTTCCCCGTGATGGTGCCGCTGTGGATGTGCGCCAACGCCATCGCATGCGGGAACGCCTTCGTGCTCAAGCCGAGCGAGAAGGACCCGTCGGCGTCGCTCTTCCTGGCGCAACTGTGGCAGGAGGCCGGGCTCCCCGACGGCGTGTTCAGCGTCGTCCAGGGCGACAAGGAGGCGGTGGACGC
>WQVT01000050.1 GCA_009785715.1 Acidimicrobiaceae bacterium
AAGCGCGGGATCGTGAGGGCCTCAGAAGGCTACGGGAGAAGGAGTCTTCTGACGGGTGGACCGCGCTCTCGACTGAGGTGACCCGTGTCCGGCTGGGATTCGAAGACCTTGCCGTGTGGCGGGTGGTTGACCGGATCGTGCCATCACTCGTCGGAGCCATCTGCTCGGCATCCCCGGATGAGGTGTACCTTCCCGCCTATCAGGCGGGTCACCCCGACCACGACGCGACCTATCTTGCCGGTGTACTGGCTCGGAAGATCCTGGGTGCTGAGCCGGGTCCCATCTGGTGGGTCTATGGGCTCTATGGTTTCGATGACTCGCGGCATTTCCAGTCTGGCTGGTTGCCCCCGGATCTGTATGGGGAAATAGAGGTGCGCGGTGACGGGCCCGAGTTTCTCCGTAGGAAAGGGGAGGCCCTGGGTCGTTACACGAGCCAGATATGGCCCAACTCCGCTCTCGACCGATGGATTCAGAATCCTGCGCCCGAGCGCTTCGCTCCGGTACCGGCCGGTTGGAGCCGGCTCCCCGAGCTCCCCAGTTTCTACGACGAGGAACTTGGTTTCGGTCGCTACGGGGCGTCCGCTGCGACGGTGGTGGAGACCCTCGGACCGGTGCTCGCCTCGGGGTGGGAAGTGACGGCATGAGAGCCGATGTCGTCCACCCCGCAGAGCTGGGCGACGCCGAACGACTTCTCTGGCGAACGTTCGCCAGCGACTCCTCGCTCAACAGCCCATTTCTGTCCTGGCCCTTCGTCGAGGCGATCGGCAAGGTCCGCGACGACGCTCGCGTGGCGGCGTTTCGTGACGGATCGATGGTCTGCGGATTCTTGGCGTTTCAGCTGACCTCAGACCATGCGGGCCTGCCCATTGGTGCCACGGTTTGCGACGCCCAGGCCGTCGTCGGTCCTACGGACTGGGCATTCGAGCCTCGCGGGCTCATTGATGCCGCCGGATTGAGCAGGTGGAGCTTCGACCATTTGACCTTGCAGCAGGCCGCCTTCCTTCCCTACCACCACCGTCGGCACCGTTCCCCCGTGGTGGACCTTGCCAAGGGCTACGACGCCTTCGTGGAAGATGTGCGCACCAATTCCAAAGATCTGATCGCCCAGGTCGGCCGCCGCCGGCGGAAACTGGAACGCGAAGTCGGTCCGGTGGTGTGCGAATGGCAGAGCAGCAATCCGGAGGGCGACCTGCTGCGCCTCTCGCAATGGAAGTCCGACCAGTACGCCCGGGAGGGAACCTGGGATCGCTTCGCCGTGCCCTGGATTGCCGAGGCACTGGCGTTGCTGGCGGGGTCGCGTGACCCCACCTGTACCGGGCTCCTCACGTCCGTACGAGCCGGGGAACACCTGGTCGCGGCCCACTTCGGTCTGCTCGGGACCGATCGCCTCTCCTGGTGGTTCCCCACCTACAACCCGGAGTTCAGCCGCTACTCGCCCGGACTGATCTTGCTGCTGGATATCGTCGCCGAGGCGGCGAAGCGCGGCGTGGGAATGGTCGACCTCGGAAGGGGAGAGCACGACTACAAGCTCAGGGCGACCTCCCGGTTCTACGAGGTGGCTGAGGGCGAGGTGGTCGCCGCCCATGAGCAGGACGCGGACCGGATCGAAGGCAAGGTTGCCGGTGCAGGGGGATAAATTCCCCACGTGACCCTTCGAACGTTGATGGCCGTCCACGCTCACCCCGACGACGAGGTGATCTCGACCGGCGGGATACTCGCCAAGTACTCCGACGAGGGCGTGCGGACCGTGGTCGTCACGTGCACCGACGGCTCCCAGGGGTTCGGACCGGGTGGTGTGCTGCCCGGCGAGCCTGGTCACGACCTCGACGCGCTGGCGGCGGTTCGCCGGCGAGAGCTGAACGAGTCGTGCTCGCTGCTTGGCGTGTCGCATCTGGAGCTTCTCGGCTATCGCGACTCAGGCATGATGGGCTGGGCGGGGAACCAGAGCCCCGACGCGTTTTGGAACGCGCCCCTCGACGAGGCGGCAGCGGCGCTTGTCGCCCTGATCGAGCGCTACGAGCCGCAGGTGGTGGTGACCTATGACGCCGACAGCGGCGGCTACGGTCATCCCGACCATGTCCAGACCCACCGGGTGACGATGGCCGCGTTGGAGCGGACCGACCTGCCATCGAAGGTGTACTTCACGGCTCGGAACCGGGCCTCGGCGGAGCGCATGGCCGAGATGCGCGAGCGACTACACCTGCCGCCCAGGCGCCGGCCGGCGGGGACCGAGGGGTCGGTTCGCCAGACCCCGGCGGGGATCCCGGAGAGTGCGATCACGACCGTGATCGATGTCAACGCCGTCGTGGACCGTAAGCGTGCCGCACTCGAGGCGCACGCCAGTCAGCTGTCGGAGACGGTCTGGGTCAAGGTGTCGAAAGAGGATTTCGCCGAGTTGTTCGGGCAGGAATCCTTCGTGCGTTCGCGGGACCGTAGCGGTGCGGCGGTTCCAGAGGACGATCTCTTCGCCGGCCTGTGAGCCGGCGGACGCGACACGACTGACAGAGGAGTCCTTCGCCTCTGGTTCAAGGCGTCCGGGGCATGGTTCTCTTCTCTCATGGATGCCAAGTGGCGTTACATCACGGCGACGGTGACCAACGGGCGCCTCACCTTCGTCGGGCCACCCCCTCTCCCGGAGCTCAGGCCAGACGCGCCCATGACGGAGATCTGCGCCTCGCTGCTCGAGCAGGGGTGGGAGTACCTGGAGTTCCTGTCAACCCCTGATGGCATCGTCTTGCGGCACGACGACGCCGGCGTTCGACGGTCCTGAGCGATCTCCCCTCGGCGTTCAGACCTGGCCCGATACGGGATGCCGTTGAGGCGAGGTCTGAGCGGATTCGACCGAGCCTGACCCATTGGTTCCGGGCGTACGGAAATGAAGGCCCTGCGGCAGGGTGCGGTCAAAGTGTCTGATGTCTCGCTGAACCCCGCGAAAAGGAACGGGTGGCGGAGTGGGCGTTGGCCGGGGCGTCACGACGTGGAGGGCCAGCTCCGCGGCGGCGACGATCACCAGAATGATGAACAGCGACACGACGATGACAGGAATCGACGCGACCGGCGTGGAGATTCCACCGCTTGAATGGAAAGAGTGCCTTCCGAATTCCCTGATGAGCGGGAGGATGGCGTACCAGATGCCGACCACGGCGAACACCATCACCACGGACAGTACGAAGAGCCGGCGAACAGGCGTCTGCCCCGCGCGCCGTCGGCGCCGGATGAGCTCGACGATGGGGCTGCCGAGGGCGGACAGGAGAATAAAAAGGCCGCTCAATCCGAGCCCAGGAAGTCCGGCACTCATGTCAATGCCCCTTCTCGTAGACGTTGAGACGCCGACCGATCACGAGCTCCGCGACGACGGCTCGGAACATGAACCACGAATTCGCCAGGCGCAGGGCGAAGTATGCGGGAAGCGATCTGAGCGCCCGTCCACTCTCGCGTCGCCTTCGTGCGCCCGACAACACCGGGATTGCCACGACCGGCAAGTCGATGACATAGGCAAGCAGGAACCATGGGCTGATGAGCACCGCGAGGAGCGGAAAGACGAACAGGGTGATCGTCGGCGCAACGACCGCATCGAAGAAGGCGATCGCAACCACAGATCGGAGATAGCGCTGCGCCAGCAGCCCGCGCCAGTGCAGACGGACGTTCTGCACGAATCCATGGGACCAACGTCGCAGCTGCTTGGCGAGGAAATGCAAGTTCGCCGGTTCGATCGGGTAGGAGGTCGCTTCCGGGACGAAACGGACGGCCCACCCCCGCTCGTAGAGCGTCCAGGTCAGATCCATATCCTCGGCCATCGTTCGACCCGACCAGCCGCCGACAGCACATAGCACGTCGGTGCGGTACATCGAGAAACATCCCGACGAGATCAGCGGCTTGCCGTAGTAGTCCTGGACCTGTTTGTGGAAGGTGAACGAGTACATGTACTCGATGTACCGCCCGCGCTCCCACAAGGTGTGCACGTAGCGGGGCAGGACGAACCCGCAGGCTGCCGCCACCTCGTCGTTGACGAACACGGAGGCGAGCAACTCGATTGCATTCGGGGCCAGCACCGTGTCTGCGTCAATTGCCATGGTGTAGCGCGTCTGCACCACGCTCAGCGCGAAGGTCTGCGCACCGGCCTTTGAACCCGTGTTCCGCTCCGGCCGCAGCACCTCCACACCGAGGCGTGCCGCCACGTCGCCCGTGCCGTCAGTCGAACAATCATCGACGACGAGGATCCGACGCGGTGGCAACGTCTGGTTCATGAGTGAGGTCACCGTGTCGCGAATCGACTCGGCTTCATTGAACGCCGGGACGATCACGGTCAGGTCCGCGACGATATCCCGAACCGACCTTGCCACCTCCGGCGTCTCGAGTGGCACGCGATCCCTCCATCTGGGCTACGGGCACGGTCCTTCCAAAGGCAAGAAAGCCGCACTTCAGGTACGCAAGATGTAACGATCGCAGGGCGCCCGTTACAGCGACGGTGAGCAGAACAGGTTCGCACGCTACCGGACGGCTCGAACCTGTGCCACCCGCACCTTTCGTGGTCACTTCTGGGGCATGGGTGGTCACTTTCGGGACACCACGGTTGCGAATCAATTCGCGGATACCGCGCGAGGACTACAACGGCGATCCCCGTGACACCAGCAGAACGCATGATCTGCCCAGGCAGGAGGCGGTTGCGGCCACTCCCGGTCGAACTCGCCTTGACCACGTTGAGTGAGAACCATCTATCACTGAGCGTCAAGCTCGACGTGAATGGATGGCGGTGCAAGCCCCGTCGTCCAAGGAAGCTTCACCTCTACTTGGCAGAACATTCACTTGATTCTCGGTCGATAGAGGCCCCGTTGGAGCACGTTGTCATGAAGACGGCGGCGCAAGCTTGCGAAGAATCTGTCCGGGGCCGGTCGCGGATCCTGTCCGGGTTGTGTCGGCTGGATTCGCCCCATCTCCCGACAGCTCCCTCACGGCGACCGAGGGCAGACGGTCGGGCACGCGGTCGAGGCGCAGGCTCAGCGCACGAGACCGGAGTTCTTAAGGGGCCCTAACGGAGCTCGTCAGGGTTGCTGAATGGAGAGCGACTAGATCAGGATCCTAAACCACCGTATCGTCACGTCGGCGTTATTGCCGACAATTTCCTCCGGGATATCTTTTGATATCCAAATGAGCACGCTCTCGATGGCAATTTGGTGCTTGCCGATTCCTGCTATTCAGGTTATCGTCATCGCGGCGAGCCGGGGGGGTTCGGCTTGCTGAGGGGGCGACATGATGACTCGCGCTTGGCGGACCAAACGGTTCGTGACATCCCTGGTCGTTTTTACGACCGTGGCCGTCTTGGCAATGCTGGGGGGCGGCATCGGAGGGGCCGCGGCGGCGGGCCAGGCTCCACAAACGGGGGGGACGATGACGGTCCTCGAGACGTCGGGGTTCGCGGGGGCATGGCCCATGGGGTTGGACCCGGCGACCGACACGTCGGACGCCGCAGACGACCCGTACATGGAGGCCATATACGGGGATCTCTTCCAGCCAGGGAACGGCGGAAAGATGATTCCGGACCTCGCGACCGGGTACAAATTCACCAACAGCGGGAAGAGCGTTGAGATCTTCCTGCGCCACGGGGTGACCTTCCAGGACGGGACGCCGTTCAACGCCGCCGCCGTTGCCTGGAACATCACCAGGGACCTGGATCCGAAGAACGCCTGCATCTGCGATTCGAGTTTCCCCGTTTCATCGGTGACCACGAGCGGCGACCACACGGTGGTCCTGCATCTGAAGCAGGTGTTCGCGCCGATCATCGGCGCCTTCGCGGAGCAGGCGCCGGACTGGATCGCGTCGCCCTCGGCATACCAGAAGATGGGGGAGAAGGCCTTCGCATCGAAGCCCGTGGGGGCGGGACCCTTCGAGGTCTCCTCGGATGTGCTCAACTCCACGCTGGTCTTGAAGAAGTTCCCGAGCTACTGGCAGAAGGGACACCCCTACCTGAACAGCCTCGTGTTCAAGACCATCGGCAATGACGAGTCGGCGGTGGAGGCCATGGAGGCCGGCGATGCGCAGTTCGAGCAGTTCACGGCCACCTACTCGGTGGTCCAGGCCGCCCAGAAGAACCCGAAGTTGCACGTCGACACCATCCAGGGGGCCGGCCCGCTCGGTATTCAGATGAACACCGCGATCGCGCCCTTCAACAACATCAAGGCCCGGGAGGCGATCTACTACGCCACCAACTCCCAGGCGCTGAACAAGGTCCTCTCCGGTGGGCAGGGAATCCTCACCGAGTCCATGGACGGTCCGGGGAGCCTCTTCCCCGAGCTCAAGGTTCCCGGGTACCGGACCTACGATCTGGCCAAGGCCAAGGCATTGGTTCACCAGCTGGGCGGGCTCAGCTTCACCATCCTGGGTGGGGCAACGAACCCCACCGGAACGGAGGCCCTGGTGAGCGAATGGGCTGCGGCCGGCATGAACGTGAAGATCACGACGGTCAACCTGGCTCAGCTCGTGGCAGCGTTCCAGAACAAGTCCTGGCAGCTGACCCTGGACGGAGCCGGGTCGCCGGACCCGGCCATCGGTCTGGCCGGCATGTCCTGGAGGGTGGAGTCCAACGCTCCGTTCACCGGGATCCACAACGCCTACCTGGACAAGCTCATCAACGAAGGCACGGGGACTCTGAACATGGCCGCGCGGGAGAAGATCTACAAGCAGATCTTCCACTACCTGAGCGAGCAGGCCTTGTTGGCCTTCACCTACACCGCCCCGGGCTACAACATCGCCTCCCCCACAGCGCACGGGCCGGGGATCAGCGGCAATCAGGTCATTCCGTCGTGGCAGGACGCCTGGGTGAGCGGCTGAGGAAGGGACCTCCCACGGACCGCAGGTTGCTGTGCGGTCTAGCGGGGAAGCAGGGACCAGAACACGGCGACGGCGAAATCTCCCGTCGCCGGGTCCGGATCGCCATAGATCTCCCAGTGAGGGCCGGCCAGTCGGTGGCCGTTTGCGTGAGCCCATTCGCGGACCGCGTCGTGGGTATCACCGATGCGTCCGATGGGGCCGCCATGGGTTGCCGTGGCGACCAGCCCGCCGGGAAGCGATGACGCGACCACGTCCCCGACCGGCTCGAATGACCCGCTCACCTGGACCCCGACCTCCACATTCGGGACGTCGTCGAGGTAAAGCATGATGTTGTGTCCGTGCTTGTAGAGCCCCTCCGGCGCGTCGCCACGCAGGAAGCTCCATACCTTGTCGAGCATCGGTCCCCAGATTTTCGGGAACTCCGCCCATGACGTCGCCGCAGTGACCACCGCGGTGGGCGCCGGCTCGACGGTCAGGACGGTCACCTCGACGGTCATGTCGCGGACTTTAGTAGGCGCCCGGGTAAACGAGACGTTTGGCGGGCGCAGCGCGGTAGTAGCGTCCCGAGCCGAGGTGTGGGGGTAGGCGAGCGGCTTGGGAGGGCGCAGTGGGTGCGGTGAATGGCAAAATTGAGATTATCGATGCGCAGGTGCATCTGAACCAGCTGTTGCCCGATTGGAAGACTGCGTCGAGCGACGACGGCATCGCTGCGGCCATTCAGGTGATGGATGCCGTCGGAATCGACCGTGTTCTGATCGGCGAGGCGCACGGGTTCGACTCGAAGTACCGGCCGCAGGGCGAGGAACTGGCCAATGGCGCGATCCGAACCACCTACCCCTTTTCCGAACGTGCCATGGAATTGCATCCGGACCGCTTCGTCTACCACATCGTTATCGACGTCCACGACCCCGAGCCCGAGCGCATGGCGCAGGAGTTGCGCGCCCGTCCGGGCGTGCGCGCGACACGGATCGTGCCGGTGCCGCAGACGGGGGAGGTCGAGAGTCTGGAAGGCGGAGAGTTCGACTCGCTCTTTGCCGCCGCGGAGCGCCATCATCTCCCCGTATTTGCCTGGGTGCCGGGACGGGCGGAATTGTTGCTGCCCTACATCCGCAAATTCCCGAAGCTCCAATTCATCGTCGACCACTGTGGCGTCGGTGTCGCTCCCCTCCGCGTCGGCACCCTTCCGGTCACGATGGCCACCTCGCTGACCGAGGCGCGGGCCGATCGACTGGCGCAATTCGACCGCGTCTGCGAGATGGCGCAGTACCCGAACGTCGCGCTGAAGTGGTGCCACGCCCCGGGGCTCCTCTCCGAAGAGGACTTCCCCTATGGCGACCTCATGCCACTGCTTCGTCAGGCCATCGACGCGTTCGGCGCCGAGCGCGTCATGTGGGCCAGCGACTACACGGTTGCTCGCGACCAGAACCAGAACAGCTGGGCGGAATGCCTCTACTACCTGCTCGGTTCAGATCAACTCTCTCGGACCGAGAAGGAGTGGATTCTCGGTGGCGCCGTCCGCCAGGCCGTAGCCTGGTGACGGACGCTGACCTGAGTGGTTTTCAGGTGATCCCGGTAGGCTGAGGCCCGCCGTCGGGACGGCCGTTCCGGACGGGATTCCGAGGAGGGCCACCGATGCCAGCAACGCCGGCTCTTGATTGGCGCCACGATCTCCGAGAGACGGAAGAGGAACGAAGGCAGTACGGCAGGGCAGCCCGGGCGCGGGTCCAGCGCGGTGCCCTCGGGGAGTGGTCAGAGCAGGGCCGCGGGCATGACCCGTTGCAGACGATCCTGGCGCAGAACGAGATTCGGGATTCGAAGCTCGTCCCCATCCGTTTCGGGCGCATGTCCGCCTCACGATGGAACTTTTTCCGGGGTGCGGCGGCAGTCATGGCTGCCGATCTCGCGTCTCGGCCCAACACGGGGCTGACGGTCCAGCTCTGTGGGGATGCGCATGTGCTCAATTTCGGGCTGTGGGCGACGCCGGAACGGAACCTGGGCTTCGACGTCCGCGATTTCGATGAGAGCTTGCCGGGACCCTTCGAGTGGGACGTCAAGCGCCTCGCCACCAGCCTCGTGGTGGCCGGCCGTGACAATGACCTCGAGAAGGAGACGATCGCCGCCGCCGTGACCTCGGCGCTCGAGGCGTACCAGGGGGCGATGCAGCGCTACGCGAGGAAGCCCGAGCTGGACATCTGGTACGACGCCACCCACGTGGACAACCTGCTCGAGCACTTCGAGGATGCGGACCGGGGCGAGGTCGAGGTCTTCATCGAGAAGAGACAGGTCAGGCGTACCAATCAGGGTGCATTCAACAAACTGACCACGATGGCCGGTGGGCGTCCCCGGATCACCGAGGACCCCCCGATCAGGGTCGCCATATCCGATGCCGAGCAGGCGGACCTGGTGCACCACCTGCTCGCCGAGTACCGGCAGACCCTGCAAGATGACCGGCAGGTACTCTTCGACCGTTTCACCCTGGTCGACGTCGTGCGCCAGGTGGTTGGGGTCGGCAGTGTCGGAATGCGTGTCTATCTGCTGCTCTTCGAGGGGCGAAGCGGGGTCGATCCCCTCTTCCTGCAGGTGAAGCAGGCGGGACCATCGGTGTACGAACCGTTTTTGGAGCCCAGTGTCTATGACCAGCATGGCGCACGGGTGATCAACGGCAAGCGGCTCATTCAGGCGGCGACGGACATCTTCGTCGGGTGGGGATCCATCGAAGGGCACGACTACTACGTGCGGCAGTTCCGCGACATGAAGATCGTCCCCTCGACCGCATTGATTGCCCATCGCCTCGCGGAATTCGCCTCCGCCTCCGGTGATGCGTTGGCCCGAGCCCACGCGC
>WQVT01000051.1 GCA_009785715.1 Acidimicrobiaceae bacterium
GACGACGACGGGACCATGCCGGGAATGACCCTCAGGTACTCGGCGCCTTCGTTGTTCTGTGGCATCGTGTCGAGCAACGCAGCGGTATAGGGATGGCGCGGCTGGCTGAATATCTCCTGACTGCTCCCGACCTCGACGACCTGACCCCCGTACAGGACTGCGACGCGGTCCGCTACCTCCGCCACCACGCCCATGTCGTGGGTGATGATGATCATCGCCATTCCCGCCTCGTCGGTCAACGATGCGAGCAGGTCGAGGATCTGTCCCTGCACGGTGACATCGAGGGCCGTCGTTGGCTCGTCGGCGATCAACAACTTCGGCTCGCACGCCAGCGCCATGGCGATCCCCACCCGCTGGGCCATCCCGCCCGACATCTGGTGCGGATATTCGTCGAGACGTCGGATCGGGTCGGGCACCCGTACCCTTCGCAGCAGCTCCCCGGCGCGCTCCCGAGCCTGCTTGCGGTTCAGTCCGAGATGCAGCTGGAGCGGTTCGCACAGATGCGCACCGATGGTCAACGCGGGGTTCAGGACGGCGATGGGCTCCTGGAAGATGACGCCGATCTCCTTGCCCCGAATGTGCTGCCAATCGCGCTCGGGGAGATCGGTGACGTCGCGCCCGTCGAAGCGAACCGACCCCTGGGTGCATACCCCGGGAGCGGGGACGAGTCCGAGTGCGGACAGGACGGTCATCGACTTTCCCGATCCTGACTCGCCCACGATCCCGAGCGTCTCGCCCGGACGAACGTCGAGGGACACGCCGTCGAGCACCTGATCCGCCTCCTCGAACGGCCGACCGGGCTCGGGGAAGACGACCGAGAGGTCGCGGATCGAGAGGATCGCGTCCTCGGCGTGGGGGGTCACGGCAGATGCGACGACCTTCCGCTTCGAGCGCGTCATCGCATTGTGGGATGCGTCCCGGCCTATCGCGTCCCGGATCCCGTCGCCCAAGAGGTTGAAAGCCAACACGGTCAGCACGATCATCGCCGACGGTGGAACCACCCCCCAAGGGTCTTTCAGGAAGAGGGGCTGCGACTGGTTCAACATCGCTCCCCAGTCCGGACTGTCGTAGGGCGCGCCCGCCCCGAGGAAGCTGAGCACCGCGGAGGTGAGCAAGACCGCTCCGGCCACGATGGCGAATCCGACCATCAGATCGGGCAGCAGGTTCGGCAGGATGTAGCGGCGGAGGATGGTCGAGGTGGACAGACCGGTGATCCGAGCCGAATCGACGTACAGCTGCTCCCGCTCGCCGAGCGTGATCCCCCGGGCCATGCGGGCGAAGCGCGTGCTGGTGAGGAAACCGACGACCAACATGGCCGGCACGATTCCCTGCCCGGTGGCCGCCACGATCGCCATCGCGACGAGGATCAACGGCAAGGAAAACAGCACGTCGATCAGCCACACCACCACCCGGTCGAAGCGTCCGCCGCGCCAGCCGGCGATCATGCCGATCGGGATCCCGAGGAGCGTCGCGACCCCGAGCCCGATCACGATCGACTCGAGGGCGTAACGGCTGCCCCATACGACCCGGGCGAACAGGTCACGGCCGAACTGGTCGGTGCCGAGCCAGTACGTGCCGCTCGGCACCTCGTTGATGTGCCGATAGGTGAAGTCCTGGGCCGTCGGGCTCTTCGGCGCGATGACCCCGGGGAAGGCAGCCATGAGGAGCAGAAGCACGATCCAGGCCAGACCGGCCATCGCAGCGGGGTTACGCCGCAGCCGCGACCAGAACGATCGACGCCTTGGAACGATCGCCGGAAGTTCTGAAGCCACGTTCGGCTCGCTCGGATCGAGCCTCTCGCGATCGGTTGCAACGGTCATTCGAACCTAACTTTCGGGTTCAGCCACACATAGCTGAGGTCGATCAGAATGTTCACGACCGCGACAATCAGTGCCGCGACCATCAAGGTGCCCTGCACCACCGTGATGTCCCGTGCCTGGATCGCCTCTGTGAGCATCGAGCCGATCCCAGGTATTGCGAAGACCTGTTCCACGGCGATCGTCAATCCGATCGCCGCCGACACCTGGAAGCCGATGACCGTCACCGTCGGGACAAGCGCGTTACGCATCGCATGGCGCCGCACGACCGTGCGAGCCGGGACACCCCGAGCGCGGGCCGCCAGGACGTATCGGGACTGCAGCGACGAGCTCATCGAACTTCGCAGCTGGCGCTGCACGATAGCAACGACTGGCATCGCCAGGGCGACCGACGGGAGGGTGATGCTCTTGAACCAGCCCCACACGCTCTGGCCGGGCCACACGTACCCCGTCGGCTGGAACCACCCCAACTTCACCCCGAACACGTAGATGAGGAGCATCGCGAGCACGAAGCCCGGGGCGGCGATCATCGAAGCCGAGATGAAGGTCAATACACGGTCGATACGGGAACCGGGGCTGATACCCGACCGAACCCCCAGCAGGATGCCCACCAGCGAACCGAGAAGCATTGCGAATGCCACGATCGAGAGCGTCGGCCAGATGTGCTGGCCGATCATCCTCGTGACCGGAACGCCGGTGTTCTTGAGCGAGTCGCCGAAATTGCCCTGAACGGCGTTGCCGAGCCACTTCAAGAAGCGAATCGGCAACGGCCGGTTCAGGCCGAGCTCAGCCTCGACGAGCTTGACCGCGTGAGGATTCGCTGCACCCTGGCCGAGGATCACCTCCGCCACGTTGCCGCGAAGCTCGAGTACTCCGAGCAGCCCGAATGAGATGATCGAGACCGCCAGAAGTAACGGGATGACTCCCAGGACTCTGACGACGAAATACCGAAACATCTCTCTTCTCCTCTAGGACAAGCCCTCGTGCGGCAAACTGAGCCCGGGTCGGGACTACTTCCGGTAGACGCCCTGCGGGTAGAACGTGGCCGGAAGACCGTTGACCTTCTGGACGCCGACGATGTCGTTATGGACCATGAAGCCGTCGTAGCTCACCCACAGCGGGATCCAGATGTACTGGTCGAGCATGATCTTCCACGCCGCCTCGACATAGGGAGCGGCCTGGGCGTCCGTCGGCGCCGCCTCGGCCTTCTTCACCAGGCTGACGACACCCGGAGGAGCAGCGTGCGCCGAGTTCAGGCCCCCGTTGGGCATCGCGATCTGCTCGAGAGCCAACAGCGGAGTGGCCTGCTCAAACGGTATCCACTGGACCGGGTACGTCCCGTCCGCGAAGTTCTTGAACATCTGGTCGCCGGACGGCGGGTTGAGGACCGAGGCGTTCACCGTGATCCCCAGCTCCTTCAGCGCCCCTGCCCACGCCGTCCACACGTTCGCGGTCGGGCCGGGGAACGACCTCGTGGCGAACGAGAATCCCTTCTGCCCGCTCGCCTTGAAGGTGGACTTCGCGAGGTCAAGGTTGAATGAGGGCGCCTTGAAGTTCTTGATCCACCCGTACTGGCCGGGGTTCTGCGCCCACTGGGTGACCATGGTCTGGGGAGGCGTGCCCTCGATCGTCTGGATGCCCTGGCGCGGGACCGCCTCGGCCATCGCCTCGCGAACCTTGATGTTCTTGAGCGCCGGGATCTGCTTCCCCTGCCAGTCGTTGATCACGAAGAAGTACCGGACACTGGTGCCCATCACTTCCTTGCCGGTCTTCGGCGCCCCAGTGGGCAGGTTCTCGAAGCCGATGTCGTACTGCCCGCTCTGGTACGCCTCGATCTCGCTCGAGGTGTCGGCGACGGTGTTCATGACCACCTTCTGGAATCCGATGGTCCCCTTCAGCCAGTAGTGAGGGTTGTAGTTCAGGACCACCTGCGTGTGGTCCGAGTTGCTCTGTGCGACGTTGATCGTGAACGGCCCCGTCCCGATCGGATCGGTCGCCGCCTTGCCGAGGGCCTTCGGGGCGACGATCAGGCCGGCGTTCTTCGCCAGCCAGACGATCGTGCTGGTCCGGTCGGCCGTCTTCAGGTGCAACGTCAGCACGTACGGCGAGGTGGCAACAACCGACTTGACGTTGCCCAGCGTCTCGGCGTTCTCGGGGAGCACCTGGGACACCGGACCCGTCATCACGTAGTCCAGCGACTTCTTCGCCGCCGCGGCGTTGAACGGCTCGCCGTCGCTGAAGGTGATCCCGTGCCGGAGCTGGAACGTGAGCGTCAACCCGTCGGGACTGAACTTCCAGTTCTTCGCCAGCCACGGAACGAAGGTGCCGTCCGGGGCCTGGCGAACGAGGCCCTCGAACACCCAGCTGTACAAGCCCAGGTTCGGCGCGTCCGAATCACCGAACGGGTCGAACGTCGGCGGCCACGTCAGCGCCCGCTCGATATTCAGCGTGCCCTTCGGCACCAGGTGGCCGGGGATGGCCGTGTTGAGGGTGGAGTTCGTCGTGGCGACCCCGTTCTTCTCCCCGATCGTCGACGAACCACCCGACGCCCCCACCGCGGCGCTCGCGCTGGTCCCCGTCGCCGCGAGGACAAGTGAAACCGCAGCACTGATGGCTATACCCCGCGATGACTTAAGAAACTTTCCTCTGGGTCTCACCGCTGATTCCCCCCTATTCCAAGATGGCTTTGCATGTCTCCTCGTTCACTCCCTGTCGGAATCTGGCAACTCTTCCCCGCCGCTAAGCGCGGGCAGCGGCGATATCCCTCGCCGTCGTCGGGCCCCATTGATCACCGCGCAAGGTCGCAAAGTCGGTGATGTTCGGCGGGGTCTCGTCATTGAACAGATCCCCGTCAGTCCAGTGCTCGACCACGTTGCCCCACGGATCGCGCCAGTAGTCGTAGATCTGGCTGCCCAGGATGTGGCGGCCTATTCCGTGGTCGTGCTGATACCCACTCTCCGCCAGGCGGGCATTGCCGAGCATCAGATCGTCGAAGTTCTCCACCTCGAACGCGCAGTGGCCGAAGCCAGCCTTTCCCGAGCCCATGATGCCGATGGTGTGATGGTCGACGAACGCCTTGCCCTGATCACAGCGGAAGAACGCACCGAACGGCTTGCCCTCGTCGGTGTGGACCTCGTCGGAGACCACGAGGCCGAAGTGCTCGTTGTACCAAGCTGCGCTCGTTGCGTAGTCGCTGACGGTGATAACGAAGTGGCCCAGGCGCTTCACATGGGATGGGCTGAGCGACGCCAAACGCACCGGCGACCCCTTGCGCTGGTAGGCGCGGGCCTCATTGCGCCGTGGGAACGTTGGCTCCGGCAGCGCGCCGATCGAGCCTCGGCCGGCGACCACCTCCATCTGAAAGCCGTCCGGTGCCGTCGTTCGCACGACACGACCGCCACCCGGCCCGTCGAGCTCCTGAACCTCCGAGAATCCATCGACCTCGGCAAGATGCTCGAGATCGCTCACCTCGTTGGCCTCGAAGGCCCACCCGAGCACACGCGCCTGATCTGCTCGGTGCGTCACGTGCACAAAGCCTTCGTCGTTCGTGCCCCGCATGTAGAGGGTGTCGTCCGTGCGAGCGGACCGCACCATGCCGAAGGAGACGAGGAACTCCTCCATCTTGTCCAAATCGGGCGCCTGGAAGCGCACGAAGGCGACGTCCTTTACCTTGATTCCCATGTGCTCCTTACTCCGTTTCCAGCGAAAAGTTCCCTGTTGTGGGTCAAATCTGCGACTCCGCGGAACGCCTTACGACGATCCGAACGTCGGCGTCGACGCCGATCCGTTCACGTAGCCCGCGCGCTGCAGTGCCGCCTGGGCGACGTTGTTCGGCAGTGCGAACTGATCGCCGGTTGCCTCACGGCCATACAGCGCCCCGGCCACGTTGGTCATGTGGACGTCCGGGTCCTGGGTCCCGTGCTGGCGCATCGTCATGACATCACGGAGCAACCGTTGCAGGCGATTCGAGGAATACACCACCCCGGCCCCCAAAGTCGGCATCAGCCCGGTCACCGCCTCCACGGCGGCGCTTGCACACCGGGACAGGTCGAACGCGGCGAGCGCCTGCTGCTCTCTCGTGATCTCTTGCCCCGCACACGCGGTCTCGTAGAGCTCCCGGTAGCGGTGGAGCATCACGATCTCCATGTCGCTCAGTAGGGCATGGGCATGGGCGAGACGCGACATCGACAGCCGGTCCTCCGAGATGCGCATGTTGTTGATGCGGCGCGTGTACTTGGAGGCCTGGCGAATGTACTCGTCCAGGAACCCCCAGCCACCTCCGATAGCCGGTGCCGATCCGGGGCCGATGTACATGGCGCCATACGGGAGCCGGTAAAGCGGCGACGTGTTCACGTCCAGGCCCGGACCGGCCTTCATGACCAGGACGTCGCGGTCGACGGCCCGGTGTTCCGGGACGAAGACGTCGTCGAGCACGATGCGCCGGCTCCCTGTCCCTGCCAGACCGAGCGTGTACCAGTCGTCGACGATCGTGACATCCGGGTCGTTGAGGGGCAACAGGAAGCTCATCGAATTGGGAACCAGCTCGTCGCTTCCGGCCACCGCTCGCGGAACCTTGGCGCCCACGACCGACCACGAGGCGTGCATGATTCCGCTCGAGGAGCGCCACTCGCCCTTGAGCCGGTAGCCACCGGGGACAGGCGTCGCCGAGCCTTGTGCGGCGTAAGACGACGACACGAGCGTGGTCGGATCGTCTGCGTAGACCTCGTCCTGCACCTCGAGGTTCATCTGGGCGAACTCCCAGACATGGATACCGAGGATGCCCAGCACCCATCCGGTCGACGGGCAGGCACGGCTGATCTCGACCATCGCACCGAAGAAGTCCTCGGGTGGCGCCTCGAGCCCCCCGTACCGCTTCGGCTGAAGGGCACGAAACAGGCCGGCTTCGATCATTTCCTGGATGCTCTCGTCCGCGATCACGCGGTTACGCTCGTTGTCATCCGCGCGCTCATGGATCTTGGGCGCGAGCGCCTTGGCGCGATCGCGGAGGGTGTCCTGAGCGGTTAAAACTCTGGCATCGGCCATCTCATTCAACCTCCTTGGTGTTCGGCGATGATCATCAACTGATGACCTTGTGCGCGCACTCGAGGAATTCGTCGTTGGTGAGCAGGTCCTTCTTCTCCAGCGACTTCGCCTTGACGAGGCGGAGAATCTCTTGCGCTGCCTCGCCGTGGGCTTTCAGGCCGTTCTGGTCGAGCCACACATAGATCGAGTCGATGCCTGAACCCTTCCCGAGCACGATCTCGGGCGCCGGCTGACCGACGAGCTCCGGCCGGAATGGGAAGGTCTCGATCAGCTCGTCGCCGACGTTCTTCACCCAGGTTGCGATGATTCCCGACTCGACCTTGAACAACCGGTCGCCGACGATGGCACGGTTGCTCGGCTGGGTAACGCCCGCCATCGCGAGCACCTCTTGAGAGATCTTCGTGAAGTGCTCGGTCTTGATGCCGGTGTCGAGACCGTACATCGTGAGAAGAGCGAGGATCGTCTCCTCGGTCGGCGTGTTACCCGAACGCTCGCCGAGTCCCGTCACCGTCGTCTGGATGACCTCGACGCCATTGGCGACGGCGAGGATCGTGTTCGCGATCCCCATCCCGAAGTCCATGTGGAAGTGGGTCTCCATCGGGACACCGAGTCGTTCCCGGGTCTGGCGGGCGAAGTAGCCCACCGCATTCGGAGACAGGACCCCCATCGTGTCCACGAGCGCCACGGCGTCGACATAGCCGTCGGTCGCCACCCGCTCCATCATGTCGAGGTACTCGGTGATGCTCGCCCTGGTCGCATCGATCGGGAAGAAGGTCACCTTCAGCCCGAGCTCGTGGGCGTGGCGGGTCGCCTCGATCGAGAGGTCAATGGCCTTCTCGACCGGCCACCGGTAGCCCTTCTGGATGAGGTGGTGGCTCGACGGCACCTCCATCACGACGCCACTGACACCGCAATCGGCGGCCAGTTCGACGTCGGGGAGCATGCAGCGGGCGAAGGCATAGATCTCGCTGTCCAGCCCTGCGGCGACGATGTGACGGACAGCCTCCTCGTCGGCCGGCGACACGGCGGGAAGTCCCGCCTCGATCCGGTGGATCCCCGCCTCACTCAACAATTCGGCGATGCGGACCTTCTCGTCGGCGGTGAACTCGACGCCCGCCTGCTGCTCTCCGTCGCGAAGGGTGACGTCATGTACCTTGAGCGACGCCGGCAGATGGATCTCGCCGGTCGCCTCGGGAAGATAGTTCCACGGGCTCGAGAACCAACGGTCCGTGATCCACGGCGTTTCCGAGTTGCTCACGACAGCGCCGCCTTCTCGAGGTGCTCCCCGCTGCCGTTCCCGGAGATGGAGTTCGCCAGCACTGGATGGATGTGCGCTTCGGAGCCGGCCGCGGTCGACAACCCGTGGCACACGCGCGCCGGGTTGTTGTGGAAGATGTCGATCTTGTCCTGCTCGGACAGGAAGTCGAGGCCGGCGATCACCGGCACCAAGTCGTCAGACGACTTGCCGGTCTCCGGGCGGATCGTCTGTCCCGAGCCCGGAGCCTCGACGCCGAAGCAGACCTGTGACACGCCGCGCTGCTTGATACCGGTCGCCAGATAGTCGACGTCGTACGCACAGGAATCGAAGAACAGGTTGTTGGTCGTGTCGTTCTCCGGGTTCAGCGCGTTGGACTGCTTGATGAATCGGTCCAGACCGCCGCCCATGTGGCACATGATGATCCTGAGTTCCGGGAAGCGCTTGAACTGGTCGCCCCATCGGAGCAGATAGGTGGTGATGAACTGCTCGGTGGCGAAGGCCAATTGGTAGTTGTGCGGCATCACGTGGAAGCGCGGATCCTGACCGTCCGTTCCGTGAACGACCAGCGGGATACCGAGCTCCTGGCACTTCTCGTACAGGGGATACCAGTAGGCCTCGTGCATGCCCGGGGTGTCCCGTCGGCCGGTGATGTCGGGCGAGGCGTAGGCGGCGACGAAGCCATACTCCTTGACGCACCGCTCGAGCTCGGGGAGCACGTGGCGGGTGTCGGACTCGGTGGCAACTTGGGGAAGCTGCGCCGCGCCCGTGAACTTGTCCGGCCGTAGCTGCGTCATCTTGAAGATGGAGTCGTTGACGTACCGTGTCCAGCTCTCGAAGATGTGCCGGGGGAGCCAGCCGTTGACCTCGACCGGATGGGGCCCGAGGATCTGCGTGTCGATGTTCCGGACGTCGAGGTAGGCAGCATGGCTGTCCGCGGCCGCCTGCCAGTCCTCGTCTAGCATTCCGGCCGCTTGCCGTGACTTCGGATCGACCGATTTTCCGCCCTCGATTGGGCTCTTGATCGGGTGATTAGAAATGATCAGCTGGTTCATGAACGTCATGGCTGCCGGCTGCCAACGAATGTGGCTGTGCACGTCCAGAACCTTTACGCCGTTGTACATCCACCGTTCCTTTTCATCTCGGGGCATCTTGCATCGGTGGGCTCGCGTGGCCACTGACACGGCGAGTATCCCGTCGAGGCAGCAGGACCACAACGGCGCTGTACCAACATGCGGCACACGTGTGGCGCGCCGACCGCGAACCCCGGCCCTCGGCGGAAGGGAGCGGGCTCAGCAAGCGCGCTGTTGACGGCCGAGATACGATCCGCTACGGTAGCGTTCGCTAAGTTCGATCGTGGTAGGGGAGGGGCGCCCTTCGCAACGATCAGTTGTTGGGGGGGAAAGGTACGAGATGAGCGCGTCCATGAACGCGGTATCCACCGTTGAGCCCGAAGC
>WQVT01000052.1 GCA_009785715.1 Acidimicrobiaceae bacterium
CCGAGCATTCGTTCTTCTTCCACTCCCCGGTCAGGCCGGACACGACGCAGGACGACCGCGACTACATCCTCTCGGTCATGCAGGAGGCGGCCGGCTTTCCCTTCGAAGCCAAGTTTGAACACATCGGCTTCTGGAACCTGCGGATCTCCGTCGCCGACACCTATCGCAAAGGACGTTGCTTCATCGCGGGCGATGCAGCCCACAGCCATCCTCCCTACGGCGGCCATGGGCTGAACAACGGACTCGAAGACGTCGCAAACCTCGGCTGGAAGCTCGGCGCCCTCTTCGACGGCTGGGGCTCCGACACCCTGCTCGACTCCTACACCGTCGAGCGCCAGCCGGTCTTCACCGAGATCGGACGGGACCAGATCGCAGCAGGGGTACTGAACGATCAGGCTTGGCTCGAACAGCACAACCCCGAGCGAGATCTTGCCGACTTCGAGGCGGCGTGGAAGATGCGCGCGGAGCGGTCCGAGGTGCCTCCGGACTTCGTACAGAACTATGACGGCTCACCGATCGTCGAAAGCACCCCCGGTGCGCGCCCCGGTATTCACGCCCCCCTCTCACTCGAGGCTCGGCCGGGCTTCCACCTTTCCCCTCAGACGCTGACCTCGGGCAAGAACGTCTTCGAGGCATTGGGGCCGGGCTTTACCCTCTTTGCCTTCGGCGCGGATGACGCCGCCACCGACGGGATCGAGGGAGCGGCGGTCGCTCACGGCGTCCCGCTCAGGGTCGTGCGCGACAGCTATGAGGGAGACCGGGTGGAATACGGAAAGCGACTGATCCTGGTCCGCCCCGACCAGTTCATCGCGTGGGCCGGCGACGAGGCACCCGGTGACCCCGACGCTCTCGTCAGAAGGGTGTCCGGGCTCTCTTGAGCGGCTGCCCACTCCGAAGGTCTAAGAGTCGTCAGACAACTCCGATGGGAGTTGGGGCTCCCGCGCGGCGTCACGTCGGGCGATGATGTGTACATCGATGCCGGCGCCCCCGGCGAGCCGGGAGATCTTCCTGACGATGGATCCGCCTCCTTTGAGTTCCTGCCAGCGGTTGCGGCTGCTCGAACCGACGACGATCTGGGTTATTTGGTGCTCGCGGGCGTAGTCGATGACCGACGTGGCGGGGTCGTCGCCGTGCACTTCGGTCCAGTGGGCCCCGACGTCGGCGCTCAACTGCCGCAAGAGCGAGAGCTGATCGTGGTCCCTGCGGCGCTGGACGTCGCCGACGACGTGCAACACCTTCAGCTCGGCTTTGACGCGGGCGGCCATCCGTGCGGCTCGTCGGACGATGGCGTCGGTGCCCGGGGCGGCGGTCACGGCCACCAGAATGCGCTCGTTGGTCTCCCACACGACCTGCGCCCGACGGCGCTGGAGGTGCTCGAGCAGTTCCTCTTCGGTTTCGTCCGCAAGGAATCGAAGAGCGAGCTCCCGGAGGGCGATGAGGTTGTCCGTTTGGAAGAAGTGGGTCAGCGCCTGGGGAACCTTGGACTTCGGATAGATGTTGCCATGGAGCATGCGCCGCCGAAGCGCTTCGGGCGAGGAGTCGACAAGCTCGATCTGGTCGGCCCTGCGTACGACCCAGTCGGGCACCCGCTCGCGGACGCTCGTCTGGGTCATCTGCTCGACGGCGTCGGCGATGCTCTCGAGGTGCTGGATGTTGACCGTGGTGATCACGTCGATGCCGGCGTCGAGTACCTCGATCACGTCCTCCCACCGCTTGGCGTGGCGCGATCCCGGGACGTTGGTGTGCGCCAGCTCGTCGATGAGGGCGACCTTCGGGTGGCGGGCGAGTAGCTCCTCGAGGTCCATCTCCTCGAAGCTGGTGCCCCGATAGTCGACGACGCGCCGAGGGATCGTCTCTATCCCGGCACAGCGTTCTTCGGTGTGTGGCCGCCCGTGGCATTCGACGAATCCGATGACGACGTCGGCGCCTCGGCTCTTGCGTCGGTGACCTTCGTCGAGCATGGCGTAGGTCTTGCCGACGCCGGCAGCCGCACCGAGATAGATGCGGAAGTGCCCGGTTTCCTCGACAACATCTGTGGCGTCGTCTTCGTCGGAGCGTGCGACGCTGACGCCTTCGTCGGTACCTGCAGAGTTCGTCCGGGTGTCCGCTTCGCTCATATCCTCGCCTCGGGTCTCGTCGGCTCAGCCGTCGGCTGGTTCGATGCGGTACAGCGGGTTCCACACCACGAGGCGGCGACCTTCCATCTTCGCCGTACCTTCGACGGTGCACCGAGCACCGACCGAGAGCCCCGCAACCGTTCGCCGGCCGAGAAAGACAAGCGCGATCCGACCGGTGCCGTCGTCGAGGCTGCACTCAAAGGATGTCGTGCCGTAGTCCGCGTTGAGGCTGGTCGCCTCGATCACCCCGCTCACGACCACGCGGCCCCTCGGCATGGCATCGGAGATCTTCCGGGCGACCGGCCGGCCTCCCCATACATCGTCTTCGTTGAACTCGGTGGAACTCATAGCATGGTCACTTCAGCCTGACGAGCGCCTCATTGAGTTGTAGCACATTGATGTAGTCGCTCCCGAGAAAGCCCCATTGGGCGCGATAGGTGTGAACCTTGATCAGGGCCTGCAGCTTCGGTGCGGGGATGCCGGTGGCGCTCGAGACCATGGGGATCTGGACCATGGCGTCTGCCGGAGAGATGTCCGGGTCGAGGCCGCTGCCGGAGGTGGTGACGAGGTCAGGAGTGGGGTCGTTGACGCCGAGCGCCTTCCAGTAGGCGATGAGCTGCTTGGTGTTGTCGAGCAGGACCTTCGAACGCGGCCCCAGGTTGCTCGCCCCCGACTCGCCGCTGACCCGGCTGGCGACGAGGGGGTTGTCTCCGCCCGAGCTCGGCGTGCAGTTCTTGGCGCCGGGGGCACAGACGACAGCGGCGTAGGGACCGGTGTCGTCTGGCCGGCCGTGGAAGACGCAGCTGCCCTTGGGGTGTCCCGGGCAGTTGGTGGCCGTCCAGTCCTGGCCGATGAGGGTGGACCCGCTGCTGGTGATGGAGCCGTTCGCCTGGTGGGGGAAGATGAGCTGGGAAACGCCGGTGCCTGCAAGCATATAGACGAAGCCGAAGACCGCGGTCATGACCAGGATCGAGATGGCAGAGCGACGAATGTGGGTCACCATGGGTGAGCTACCTATCAGTAGGCGTGGAGGGCCACGAGAATCAGGTCGATGAGCTTGATGAAGATGAAAGGCGCAATGAGCCCGCCGACGCCGTAGATGAAGACGTTGCGCCGGAGGATGGCGGAAGCACTCGCGGCGCGGAACCGCACGCCCCGTAGCGCCAGTGGGATGAGCGCGATGATCACCAGCGCGTTGAAGATGACCGCGGACAGCACCGCACTGGTCGGGCTGTGCAATCTCATGATGTTGAGCGTGCTCAGCTGCGGGTAGGTCGCCGCGAACAGGGCGGGAATGATGGCGAAATACTTGGCCACGTCGTTGGCGATCGAGAACGTGGTGAGCGCACCCCGGGTGATGAGCAGCTGCTTGCCGATCTCCACGACGTCGATGAGCTTCGTCGGGTTGGAGTCGAGATCCACCATGTTCCCGGCTTCCTTGGCGGCGGTGGTCCCGGTGTTCATGGCCACTCCCACGTCCGCCTGGGCCAGCGCGGGGGCGTCGTTCGTACCGTCGCCCGTCATGGCGACCAGCTTCCCGCCTTCCTGCTCCTCCTTGATGAGGGCCATCTTGGCCTCAGGCGTCGCCTCCGCGAGAAAGTCGTCCACGCCCGCCTCCTGGGCGATCGCCGCCGCCGTCAGCGGGTTGTCTCCGGTGATCATGACCGTCCGGATGCCCATCTGGCGCATCTGGTCGAACTTCTCCTTGATGCCCTGCTTGACGACGTCCTTCAGTTCGATGACCCCGAGCACGGTCGGCCCGTCGGCCACGACCAGAGGGGTGGAGCCGGCCCGGGCGATCGACTCCACCACGCCGGCGAGCTCGTCCGGCGGGGTACCGCCCTGTTCGACGACCCAGCGCCTCACGGCATCGGCTGCCCCCTTGCGAATCTCACGGCCGTCGACATTGAGCCCGGACATCCGGGTCTGGGCGGTGAACGGCACGAACTCGTGCGACCCCTCGAGCTGGCGCTCCCTGATCGCGAATCGTTCCTTGGCGAGCACGACGATGGACCGTCCCTCCGGCGTCTCGTCTGCGAGCGAGGCCAACTGGGCGGCGCTCGCCAGCTCCTGCTCGGAGTGGCCGCCTACCGGCACGAAGGCGGAGGCCATGCGGTTGCCCAGGGTGATCGTGCCGGTCTTGTCCAGCAGGAGCGTCTGCACGTCACCGGCCGCCTCCACGGCCCGGCCACTCATGGCCAGCACGTTGCGCTGGACCAGACGGTCCATGCCGGCGATGCCGATCGCGGACAGGAGCGCCCCGATGGTCGTGGGTATCAGGCACACGAGCAGCGACACGAGGATCACCACGTCGACGGTGCCCGACCCCCTGGCACCCGACACGATGGCGGAGAAATGGCCGAACGGATCGAGCGTGACCACGACCGGCAGAAACACGATGGTCAGGACAGCGAGGAGGATGGTGAGGGCGAGCTCGTTGGGCGTCTTCTGGCGGTTGGCCCCCTCGACGAGCCCGATCATCCGGTCCAGGAAGGTGTGGCCCCGCTCGGCCGTGATCCGGATGACGATCCGGTCGGAAAGCACCCTGGTGCCGCCGGTCACCGCCGAGCGATCGCCGCCGGACTCGCGAATGACCGGCGCTGACTCGCCCGTGATGGCCGACTCGTCGACCGATGCGATCCCCTCGATGATGTCCCCGTCAGAGGGGATCACGTCACCCGCCTCGCACACAACGGTGTCACCCTTCGACAACTCCGCCGCGGGAACCCGTTGCTCGCCGCCGCCCGGAAGCAGCTTCCTCGCCTCCGTCTCAGATCGCATCCGCCGGAGGGTGTCTGCCTGGGCCTTGCCGCGGCCTTCGGCCATGGCCTCGGCGAAGTTGGCGAAGATGACGGTGAGGAACAACCAGACGGTGATGGCCCAGGAAAAGAACGTCGGCTTGGCGATGGCTTCGATGAAGGTGACGACGGTGCCGACGAGCACGACGAACATGACCGGGTTTCTGAGCTGTACCCGAGGGTTCAGCTTGATGACGGAGTCCCGCAGCGACTGCAGGAGAATCTCCCGGTCGAACAGGCTGCGTGACTCCGCGACCCCGTGGGGAGTCGACGACCCGGGTGTCACCGGGACGGGCGTGGCGGTTGCCGTCATCAGAAGAACTTTCCGTGGCTCAATTGCTCGACGACGGGTCCCAAAGACACGGCGGGGAAGAACGTGAGCCCGCCGATGATGATGATGACGCCGATGGTCAGGCCGATGAACATCCCGTTATCGGTCCGGAAGGTGCCCAGCCCGGCAGGGACAATCTGTTTGGCGGCGAGCGCGCCGGCCAGTGCCAAGGCCGGGATCATGATCGCGAAGCGGCCGAGCAACATGTCGATGGCCCCGACCACGTTGTAGAAGGCCGTGTTGCCGGAGAGGCCGGCGAAGGCCGATCCATTGTTGTTACCCTGCGACGTCAGGGCATAGAGAATTTCGGAGAACCCATGCGGTCCCGCATTGAGTGGTCCCGCACGCCCGGCGTGGAGCGACACCGCCACCGCCGTCAGCACCAACACGGTGATCGGCATCACGAGCGCCGCCAGGCCGGCCAGCTTCACCTCCCTGGCCTGTATCTTTTTACCTAAGTACTCCGGTGTTCGGCCGATCATCAGGCCACCGATGAACACCGCGATGATCGCGTACACCAGAATCGTGTAGAGCCCGCTTCCGGTGCCGCCGGGCGTGACCTCGCCGAGCATCATCCCCGTCAGTAGGCCGAAGCCGCCCATCGGGGTGTACGAGTCGCCGGCACTGTTGATCGCCCCGTCGGAAGTCTGCGTCATCGACACGTTGAACAGCGCGCTGCTGGTGTCGCCGAATCGGACCTCCTTGCCCTCGGTATTGCCCACCGTGCTGTGCACTCCGGCCGCGACGACTGCCGGGTTGTTGGTGTGCTCCGAGTACGAAGTGATCCCGACCCACACGCCGAAGATGATGACCATGGCGGCCAGCAGGGCGGCACCGTGGCGGATGCTTCCCACCATCTTGCCGAAGGTGTAGGTCAGCGCGAACGGGATCGAGAGGGTGAGGCAGATGTACAGGACATTGGTGAGCGCCGTCGGATTCTCGAGGGGGTGCGCCAGGTCGACGTTGAAGAATCCCCCGCCGTTCGTCCCGAGCTGCATGATCGCACCCATGAACCCGGCAGGGCCGCGGGGGATCGTCTGGGTCACCCCGTTGATCGCGTCGCGGATCGTCGCCGGACCGGCAAGGGTCATCACCGCACCTTCTCCGACGAGGATGATCCCGGCGACGAAGGCGATCGGGAGGAGGATGTAGAGCAGGCAGCGGGTGATGTCGACCCAGAAGTTCCCGATCGTCGGCGAGTTCCGCCGCGAGAAACCCCGCACGAGCGTGATGGCAACCGAAATGCCGACGGCTGCGCTGACGAATTGTTGGACGGTGAGCACCCCGATCTGGGAGAAATACGACATGGTCGTCTCGCCGCCGTAGTTCTGCCAGTTGGTGTTGGTCACGAACGAGGTAATCGTGTTGAGGCTCAACGCCGGTGTGACTGCGCCCATGTGCTGGGGGTTCAGCGGGAGCGAGCCCTGAATTCGGAGCAGCAGGTACCCGAAGCCGAGAAACAGCGCCGAGAAGATGATCGTCGACCCGGCGTACCGCTTCCAGGTCTGCTCCTGCTCCGGGGAGGTGGCCAGGAGCCGGTAGAAGGGGCGCTCCGCCCACGCCAGGTAGCGGACACGGCCCTCGAAGACGTCGGCCATGTACGACCCGAGGTATCGCCAGGCGATGCCGAGCACGACGACCAGCAACGCGATGGTCAAGAAGAACCCCATCTAGAACCACTCCGGCTTGAAGAGGGCGACGCCGAGGTAGAGGAACATCACGGCCGACACGGCAAGCAAGATGGCCTGAACGGTGCTCATACCCGGTCCAACGCCCAGATGAGGCCCATCATCGCCAGGGCGAAGGCGGCGATGAACAGAACAACGAGAAAGTCAGCCATGACCCGATCCTGGTCCCGTCAGCCTTAACAGGATCTCAACAGGCGCCGGAAGGTCTTAATAGTTCCTAAACGCGCCGGCGACACCGGAAAGGCGACGGCTGATGGACAATTGGCACATGTCCAAGTGGATGTACGGGTCGCTCGCGGGGGCTCTCGCCGCAGTCGTGCTCGGGGCGGCGATGATCCCGTTGCGCTCGCATCTCAGCATCGCCACCGCCGGACTGGTGCTCGTGATACCGGTGGTCACCGGCGTCGTGGTCGGTGGCCTCGCCGCCGGCGTGATCGCCGTCGCGGCCGGCTTTCTCGTGTACGACTACGCCTTCATCCCCCCCTACCTGACCCTGAGCGTCGGTGCTGGTCAGAACTGGGCGGCGTTGGGCGTCTACGCGGTCGTGATGCTGATGGTCGCCCAGGTGGTCGCCCGCCTGGAGCGGGCACGCGCCGAAGCCGAGGGCAACGCCACCCAGACCCAGCGCATGTACGAGCTCTCCGATCTGCTCGTGAAGGACGTCGCGCTCGACCGTCTCCTGGACACGATCGTCAACACCGTGCAATCGGCGTTCGACGTCGCCGGGGTGGCGCTCCTCCTGCCGGAGGACGGCAGGCTCCGGGTTGCGTCCGCGGCGGGCGAGGCGATCTCGCCAAGCCAACTCCAGCAACTCGATCGCGGCTCGAGCACACCCGTGAGCCTCGGGATCAGCGGGCCCACGCCAAACCGGCTGCAAACGGTCGCCCTCGCCACGGCGGACGGCCCCGTCGGTGTCCTCGCGGTGCGCGCGCGAAGCCTCTCGTCCGATGACCGCGCCCTGCTCGGGGCGTTCGCCAATCACTCCGCCCTCGCCATCGAACGGGCCCGCCTCCGACAACAGGCCATGCAGGCCGAGCTCCTCGGGGAGATCGACCGCCTCCGGCAGACCCTGCTCGGCGCCGTCTCCCACGACCTGCGGACACCCCTTGCCTCCATGAAGATCGCGTCGACAACCCTCCGCGACCCCACCCTCGAGCTCTCCGGGGCGGACATCGACGAGCTGCATGACATCATCGACCGCCAGGCCGACCGCCTCACCCGTCTCGTCACGAGCCTGCTGGACATGACCAGACTTCAGGCCGGCTTCCTCGAGTTGCAACGCGAAGCATGGTCGGTCCTGGAACTCGTGGAGGACACGCTCGCCGGGCTGGCGGGCGCGCTCCCCGCCAGCCGCGTCAAGACCGACATCCCGAGCGACCTCCCCGCCGTGGAGGTCGACGGCCTCCTGATCGGACAGGTCCTCTCAAACCTGGTCGAGAACGCCGACCGCCACGCACCCCCCGTCACCCCGATCACCATCGCCGCGCAATCAAAGGACCATCGGGTCATGATGTCGGTAACCGATCAAGGCCCGGGAGTGCCACCCGAGGAACGCGAGATGATCTTCGACAGCTTCGTACGCTTCGACACCGGTGGTCGATCCGGACTCGGCCTGGCCATCGCGAAGACCTTTATCCAGGCCCACGGCGAACAGATCTGGGTCGAGAACGTCCCGGAAGGCGGAGCGCGCTTCGTCTTCACGCTGCCGCAAGCAGGCAACCCCCCGGAGCACCGAGTCTGATGGCCAAAGTCCTGATCATCGACGATGACACCTCCCTCCAAAAGGCGCTCCGCCTCGGGCTGACCGCTCACGGTCATAGCGCCATCACCGCTGCAAACGGCGAACAAGGCATCTCGAAGACAGCCAGCGACGCACCCGACGTGGTGGTGCTTGACCTCGGCCTTCCAGACATCGACGGGCTCACGGTCCTCGGGAGGATCCGCGGAATGAGCGACGTGCCGATCCTCGTCCTCTCGGCGACGGGCACCGACGAACGCAAGGTCGCCGCACTTGACGGCGGCGCTGATGACTACGTCACGAAGCCCTTCAGCATGGCTGAATTGGAAGCACGGATACGGACCGCCATCCGCCACAGAGCCCCGGAGACGATCGAATCCGGGCCGCAGGAGATCGCCGTGGGCGGACTCCACCTGGACCTGGTCCACCACCAGACACGGATCCACGATGTCAACATCGACCTGACCGCCAGGGAGTTCGATCTCCTGGTATTTCTGGCCAGGAATGCCGGAAGACTCTGCACCCGACAGATGATCCTCCGGGCCGTATGGGGGGAGGGATACGCCACGGAGGCGCAGTACCTGCACGCCTACGTGCACCGACTCCGCCACAAACTCGGCGACGGCACAGGCACCTCCATTCGAACCGTTCCCGGAGTCGGCTACACACTCGACGAGGAGCCTCACCGTCATTCATGAACGGGCTGCCGCCGAGCTGTCCTGCAGAGACGTGCGCACCCGCTCCAGCAGCTCGGGCGACCTGCGATCGAGGGGAAATCACACAGATCGCGCCCGTGTTGCCGATCGAGCAGCCCTGCGTCGCACGTTAGCGCACGAGACCCTGCGCATTTGAGCTTTCCTCATACGTAGGCCGCACCTTCTTCTCG
>WQVT01000053.1 GCA_009785715.1 Acidimicrobiaceae bacterium
CAGCTTGATGCCGTTGTACCGGGCGGGGTTGTGCGAGGCGGTGAACATGGCGCCCGGTGCGTCGAGCGCGCCGGAGGCGAAGTACATCTCGTCGGTGGAGGTGAGGCCGACGTCGATCACGTCCACGCCGGCGGAGGTCACCCCCTCGGTGAAGGCGCGGGAGAGCTCCACCCCGGAGGGGCGCATGTCCCGGGCGACGATGATGCGGGGCGCGCCGGCGAAGCGGGCGAAAGCCGCTCCTACCCGACGGGCCAGCTCGGGGTCGAGTTCATCGGGGACGGTGCCCCGGATGTCGTAAGCCTTGAAGACGGCTTCGAGGGCAACCATATGGTGCCAACCCTATTCGGATCCGTGGGACCCCTCTTCAACTTCGACGGGGTCCGCTCCGGCCGGCTCGGGCTCGCCGATCTCCGTTCCGTGTGGCGGGGTCGGGTCGTCGCTGTTCTCGTCCTCGGGGGGTGAAGCGTCAGTCGGTGCAGGGGGTGCAATCTCGGGGGGTGCAGCGTCGGGGTCGGCCCAGTCGTCGCCCGCCCACGCCGCCCATCCCCCCTCTGCGGGCAGCACGGCGGAGGCGACCGCCGGCTCCGGACGGTCGAAGAACACCCGCTTGTGGCGGGCCATCTCCACCACCGCGCCGATGCCGATCAGGGTCAGGATGAAGCCGATCCAGTCGATCGGCGTATAGCCGTAGCGAAGCGTCACGTGTCTCGCGGTGGGGACGACGACCATCAGGTTCGGCGATGCCCGGTAGACCTCCCCCGCGCCGCTGGCATGCCAGTTGGGGAAATACGACTCCTTGACGAGCACCGGCACCCCGACCCGGCTGACGTTGAAGGAGATCGATTCGGTGCTCTGGTGGATGTTGCTGACGGTGACCGGGGGCAGCTTCTGCGCCGGAAGGGTGGGCTGCTCCGGGGCCACCCGGGTCCAGTCCTTCGGCCCGGAGGCCGTCTCGTAGGTGGTCCAGTCCTTCGAGTTGAGGTACCAGTACTGGGTGTCCGCCAGCCACGTGGTCTCCTTCTTGTCGTGCGGGGCGAGGCCCGTGAGCACGACCGGACGGTTGGCGAGCGGCGTCACGAGGGCGGTGTCCGCCACCTCGTAGATCTTCCAGGTGCGCTCCTCTTTGGTGGTGGTGCTGCCCGAGGTGTAGTTGACGGGGAAGGGCCCGACGCTCCGGACCAGCTTGAGCGCGGGGTCCTTGGCAGCGGCGGCTTCGATGGTCGGGGTCTCGGCCATGAAGTACTTCACGCCCTCGATCTGCATGTGCTCGACGCCCTCGGCGACGTCCGGGGCGGTCGGGTAGTCGAGCCCGACCATCGGGTTTGACGGCTGCTCCGAGACCTCCGCCACATTCAGGAAGTGGTACGGGGTGCTCGCCGACGACTCGTAGTACAGGCCTTCCTCCGAGCCGATGCATCCGTTGGTCCAGTACGGCAGGAGCATCAGCGCATCGGGCGTCCCCATGTCGTTCAGCTCGGGCTCGTACTGCCAGAGCGCCGTGCCACATCCGAGCGATTTGTCCGAACCGATGCTCTTCATGGCGTTGATCAGGGCGAAATACTCGGCCTCGCGGGCCTTGTCAGGCGACTGGTACCCGCTGTAGTTCCAGGTGACCCACCCGGGAACGAAGGAATGGTCGGTCGATTTGATCCCGAGCCAGTCGTATTCCTGGACGCCCGTCGCCTGTCCTTTGACCGTTTGGGTCTGCGTGACGGTGTGCCCGAAGGGCAGGATCCAGAGCGGGTAGCCGACCCAGACCAGCCCGATCAGGAGAGACCCGATCGGAACGGCGAGGTAGCCGTAGTCCGACCGCCTCCGGAACGCCTCGACCGCCAGGCAGCCGAGCTCCGACAACGCCACCGCGGCGAGCAGGTAGAGGCAGAGAAACCAGAACGGCAGGACCCTGGCGTTCCACAGCCGGGCCTGGGGGGCGATGCGGAACACGACGATGCACAGGAGGGCGAGGATCCCGAGCGCCACGCCCACCTGGCGCTTGCGGGTCAGGGAGAGGGTGAAGCCGACCGCCGCCAGCAGGTACAGCCACAGCTCCTTCGGCAGGAACAGCGACGACAGGTAGGTGGTGATCTTCTGGTAGCCCATGTTGGTGGCGAAGGGCAGGCGGTACTCGAAGGGGAGGGCCCAGACCGCGGCCACCAGCCCGCCGGCCACCAGCACCGGCAGCAGCCAGCGCCAGCGGCGCCGGTCCCAGCGGAGCGTGAACAGCACGAGCGCCCCGCCGACCGCGAAGAAGGTCGGCAGGATGTGCGAAAGAGCCGTGCAGGCGAGGAGGACGGCGGCGATGGCCCTCGAGCGGCCGCCCTCCAGCCCCCGGGCCACCACCCCGAGGAACAGGAGTGCGAAGGCGAGGCTGATCGAGAAGCTGAACTCGCCCGCCATCGTCGAGGCGATGTTGCCCCCGTAAATGGTGAACTCCCGACCGAACAGATAGGCGAGGGCACCGACCGCCAGGCAGGGCGGGCCGGGGAAGGGCATCCTGGCGAGGCGCCCGAAGGCCCAGGCGCAGACCGGCAGGGCGACGAGGCCCGCCACCGTGACCAGCTTGAAGGCGATGTTGTAGGGGATCACGTAGCTGGCGAAGGCGATGGCGAACATCGGCAGCGGGAAGTAGTACGTGAGCGCGGGGAACCCCTCGTACCAATCCGGCGCCCACCCGGTGAGGCGCAGGTTGGGGATCAGGTGCGCCTTCACGAAGGCCGGCAACCAGACATGCGCGCCCATGTCCCCGCCGGCCGGCGTGGTGTTCTTGAACAGCTGGGAGGGCTGCAACTGGACGAAGGTGAAGATGGTGCAGGTCAACAGCACCGCGATGGTGACGATGGACTCCGGTGTGCGCAGCCGCAACCAGATCCGCTCGAGCCTCCCCGGTCCGGCTTCGTCGGGCTCGGCGTCGTCCACGCTCTCGGACGGTGCGGGGAGATGGCGGAGCCCCAGGCGCGCTTGCTGCATACCCTTTATGTTGCCCGGCCGCTCCCCGCGCGAGGGTGCAGGCCAGCGCCCGGGCACGAGCGGGAAGCGGTCAAGCCCTTTCGGCCCCGGGCCTCGTGTCGGCCGCCGGGTCCCGATCCGCCGCACCGGTCAGGGAGGACCCGCGCCGGTCGACCCGCTCCCATCCCCTCGGCGGGCGCAGCCGGCCGGCGTGTTCGGCGCACAGCGCCCACTGGTTCCCGCTCCTGACCGCTGGCTCGTCGTCGAGCCACACCCGCTGGGACGTGTAGTCGTACGTGAGCCACGCGGCCACGAATCCCTGACACCCGGGGCGGGCGCAGAAAGACGACTGGGCCATCGGAGGGACCATATATCGGCCGGGGCGACGCCGAAAGCGCCGACGCGACATGTTTGCGGGGTATTGCCGCCTACCATGTCCCTATGAGCAGACAGCCTGGTGATATGCGTCCGGGGCGGCCCGACCGGCCTGGCAATCAGCCCGGCGGTCAACCCCCGGCGAACGGGAACGGGAACTGGCGGTGGCTGGCCGCCGCGCTGGTCGTTGTCCTGATCCTGGCGCTGATCCTCTCCTCGGCACTGCGTTCGAACACCGGGTCGGCGCGCGACTTCAGCGCCTTCGCGGCCTCGGTGAAATCCGGGCAGGTGGCGTCCGCCAAGATCGACAAGACCAATGGCGACGTCCAGTACACGATGAAGGACGGCCAGCAGTTCACCACCGTCGAGCCCTCACCGGACACCAGTCACGTGGCGGCCACGCTCAACAACGAGATCCCGGTCCTCCGCTACACCTCGGGCAACAACTCGCTGCTCGTTAGCTTCCTGCCCTGGATCTTCTACGCCCTGATCATCGTCGGCTTCTTCTTCTGGATGTTCCGCCGAGCCCAGGGCCAGATGGGCAACGTGATGTCCATCGGCCGATCCAAGGCCAAGGTGTACACGACGGAACGGCCGAAGACGCAGTTCGGCGACGTCGCCGGCTATGACGGGGTGAAGATGGAGATCCGGGAGGTCGTCGACTTCCTGCGCAGCTCCAACCGGTTCAAGGAGATCGGGGCCAAGATCCCGAAGGGCGTGCTCCTGGTCGGTCCCCCCGGCACCGGTAAGACGCTGCTCGCCAGGGCGGTGGCCGGCGAGGCGGGCGTCCCGTTCCTTTCGGTGACGGGCTCGGACTTCATGGAGATGTTCGTCGGCGTCGGTGCGTCCCGGGTCCGCGACCTGTTCCAGACGGCCCGCAAGCAGGCGCCGGCCATCATCTTCATCGACGAGATCGACTCGATCGGCCGCAAGCGCGGCGCCGGCCTGGGTGGCGGGCACGACGAGCGGGAGCAGACGCTGAACCAGATGCTCGCCGAGATGGACGGGTTCGAGACCACCGAGGGAGTGGTCATGATGGCGGCCACCAACCGGCCGGACATCCTCGACCCGGCGCTCCTCCGCCCCGGGCGCTTCGACCGCCAGGTCGTGGTACCCCTCCCCGACCTCGAGGAGCGCCTCCCGATCCTCGCCGTGCACTGCAAGGACAAGCGGATGGCTCCGGACATCGACCTGCGGGTCGTGGCCCGGGGCACGCCGGGCATGAGCGGCGCCGACCTGGCCAACCTCGTCAACGAGGCGGCGCTCCACGCGGTGCGCCGGGGCGCCCCGGCGGTGGCGATGATCGACTTCGAGGCGGCCCGGGACCGGGTCCTCATGGGCCAGCGCCGCGAGTCGACGGTCCTCTCCGACAAGGAGAAGGAGGCCACGGCCTACCACGAGGGCGGCCACGCGGTGCTCGCCTACGTGTTGCCCGACGCCGACCCGGTGCACAAGGTGACGATCCTGCCCACGGGCATGGCGCTCGGCGTCACCCAACAGCTCCCGCTCGAGGAACGCCACAGCTACTGGCGGGAGTACATCGAGGACAGCGTGTGCGTGATGATGGGCGGCCGCTGCGCCGAACTGCTCGTCCTCGGCAGCACCTCCACCGGAGCGTCGAACGACCTGCAGCGGGCCACCGAGCTGGCCCGGAAGATGGTCGCCGAGTTCGGCATGAGCGACCGCATCGGCCCGATGGCGTGGGGCGGCGAGGCGCAGGTGTTCCTCGGCGACGACCTCATGCACTCCGGGCGGGACTACAGCGAGGAGACCTCGAGGGTCATCGACGAGGAGGTGGAGCGCATCCTGCGGGAGCAGGAGGCCCGCGCCACCCGCCTGCTCACCGAGCACCGGCGCGGCCTGTCGTCGGTGGCGGCCCGCCTGCTCGAGAAGGAGACCATCGACGGGACCGAGGTCGGTCGCCTCGTGGACCGGGCGTACGGCCGGCCGGTGCACGAGGATGTGCAGATCGTGCCGACCTTCGCCGACGGGGACCTCGACGCCCCGGATCCGGGGACCGCTGTCTCTCCGGGTACCTCCGTGCCGATGCCCTTCGGCCCCCCGAGCCGCCGTCAACGCGACCAGTAGACACGCGGCGCGACAAGCAGGCACGAGAAAGGTGGTCCTCCTCGCTCGATCCGGCTGAGCCGGTCGAGCGAGCGAAGGTGAGCGCCGGCGAAGCCGGCACGATCAGACTCAGCGAGCAAGCTCCGCTTGCGAGCTGACCGCCCGTCTCAGCGAGCAAGCTCCGCTTGCGAGCTGACCGCCCGTCTCAGCGAGCAAGCTCCGCTTGCGAGCTGACCGAGAACGGCACGCCGGGACTGAGGCTGACCTCGCGCGCCGTCCTCGTCCCGTAGAGATCGCGCTCGACGATGATCGGCGCCGACCCCTTCACGACGAGCGCCGTCTGCGGGGCAACGGACCTGTTCAGGAGGATCGACGCCCGCCGCCCCGTCGGGATGGTGAAGGGCCGCAGTCGCGGTAGAGCCGTGGTGCGCCCGTGCCGCACGGCGGCCACCGATATCCGGACCGGGGTGCGGCCGGGGTTGTCCACGACCAGGTACCCCCGGGAGCTGCCCGGCGCCGTGTCCGCACCGAGCAGCCAGGCCGGCGCCGAGGTCCGGAGCCCGGGTAGCTCCCCGAGGCCGGAGATGGCCGAGGGGGCGCTGACGGCGAGCGTCCGCTCGGCGACGACCGGTACGCCGTTCGTGCTGCGGACCTGGGCGAAGTGGCCGACACCGGCCGGGATGCGCGCCTGCTCGTTCGAGGTGACCGTTGCCACGCTCTCGGGTGCCACGGTCAGGTCCACGGGCTGGGCCGAGCCGAGGTCGAGGCCGATCGTGAGCTCCACGTCGGCGGTGGTCGCCGTGGGGTTATAGATCGTGTACTGCTCGTTGAACCCGTTGCCGGTGTCGCCCTCCGGCCAGGTCCAGAGCGTGCCCGCCGATGGCGCCCCGAGGGTGACGGCCACGCCGCCGACGGGCGCCGCCGGATCGGGGGCATCGGCCCCCTGCGGCGAGCCGATCGTGGCCTGACCCTTCGCCGGCGGCGTCACGACGTCGGTCTTCCACGCAACGACCCGGCCGGCGCGGGCCGTGACGGTCGTGGCGATCCGTTGCCGGCGCCGGAGATGGGAACCGAGGTTGACCGCCAGCATGCCCCGCGCCGGGACGACCAAGCCCTGGAAGTCGCCCGGCTGTTCGACGCCCTCGTTCGTGGTGAAGGTGAGGTCGACGATGGCATCGGTCGGATACGGATTGAGCAGGCTCAGCTCCACGCCCGCATTGACGAGCGTCGCGCCCGAGGTGAAGTACCAGGCGCGCGACCCGCTGGTCGCGCACGGGGTGGAGGAGGCTCCGAGCCGCCCCACGACCTCCTGGTCGACCGAGACGAGTCCTCCTTCGAGGTTCACCATGGCGCCCACCCAACCGGCGCCGCCGGGGACCCGCTCGCGCACCGTCGCGTGACCCTCCGCCGGCACCTTGAGCGCCACGACGCGACGGGCGCCGTTGCTCGCCACGATGGTGGCGGTGCCGGCGACCGGGCCCGTGGAGACGTTGGTCACCTCGAGCTCACCGGGGGCCCCGGACTTGGCCTGATCGGTGGCGCCGCCGCAGAACCACGAAGAGGAGAGGGCATTGCCCGGCGCCACCACCGACACCGCCCCGGCCGTGGCGGCGGCAGGACGGTCGGGCGTTCCGGGGCCACCCGAGGCCCGGTCGATCAGTCCTCCGACCGCCAGCAGCGCCACCAGCGCCAGGAGGATCGGCACCCGGTGGACCGTCCGGTCGGCGTCGGGACCTCCCCCCGACCGACGCCAGCCCCGCTTGGGCGTCAGATGTGCGGCGTCTGACCGCCGGCGGCGGGCGCGAAGGTCAGGCATCGACCCACAGCTCGTCGGCTTCGAGGTCGGACTCGCCCACAGCGAGGCCGGACCGGGAGCCGTTCCGGCTCCTCTTCGGTCGATACACCGACAGCGGCACGAACCAGTCGCGGCGAACCTGCTCCGGGGGTCGGTCGAGGCGCCACCGCCGGTCGAGGATGAGCGCCGCCAGGGCCAGGACCCACAGTCCGAGCCCCACCTCCTGGCGCACACGGGGGCCGGCTGCGGTGCCCGCCGAGAGGGTCGCCTGCGCCGGCGGGCCCACCGGGGTCTGGAACCGCATCGCCCAGCCGTACGCCGGCCGCGGTCCGATCTCCTGCCCGTCGACCGACAGGCGCCATGAGCTCGACCTCGACATCGAGACGGTGATCGTCGACCCGCCGGGGACACGGCCGGTCGCCCGGTCCGACCGTATGCCGGTCATGACGGGCCGGGAGCCGGCGGCCACGTCGGTTTGACCGAGCAGGCCCGACTGGGCGGATCGGGGTGCGTCCACCACCCTGGCGAGGGCGGGCGACGTCACCGACCGGACCGGTGCCCACGCCGCGTTGGCGTAGACCGTGTAGTCGAAGTCCGAGCTGACCGACTCGAGGTCGGTCTGGTCGGTGAGCCCGCTCAGGATCGACGCGTCGACCGGGGTGGCCTCCGCGCCCGAGCCGGACGGGCCGTTGTGGTTCGGGACGACGATGTAGCGCACCCCGTAGGGGGCGAGCAGGTGACCGAGCTGGGTGGTCAACCCGAGGGCGGATCGGCGGACGTCCACGGCCAGAACCGCCGCGCCGGGACTGCGCGCCGGCGCCCACTGGTCGGCCTCGACCGGCTCTCCGTCGAAGGAGGTCGCGTAGGCCATGCCTGGGGACAGGTACTGGCCGGCGAGGGGGAGCGCCTCGGGGGAGCCCAACCAGAGCACCCGGTAGTCCCCAGCCGACGGGCCGGGCAGGAATCCGAGGACCGAGCTGGCGTCGGCGCTCGGGAGGTGCCAGCGCCCGTTGCCGGCGGCGGCCATCGTCGGCACGCCGCCCACCACCACGGCCACCGCCGCCACGCCCGTCACCAGCTGCCGCCAGCCCAGCCGGTAGGCGGGGAGGTCGAGCTCGAACGCCACGACGCCGAGGGCGACGGATCCGGCGAGGGCGGCTGCGGCGAAGCACAGCAGGTCCTCGGGGGGTGGCGTCGGAATCCACCCGTGCGAGCCCGCCCAGGTCAGGCCGACCGACGCCAGGGCCACCATCCACAGCCGCGCGGCCCAGGCGAGGCGCCACGACCGGCCGATGAGGAGCGGTAGGGCGGCAGCCGCCAGCAACCCCCAGCCGAGGGGCACCGAGCCGATGGGGCCGGTGTGCATGCGCAGGACCTGGCCGAGGCCGAGCCGGCCCGACGGCCCCACCGGGACGCCGAAGGTGGCCACCCGGCTCTGGAGCACGCTCGCCGACCACGGCAGGAGGAGTACGAAGCCGACGACGGAGGCGGCGAGCGAGACGGCGAAGGTGCGCAGCGCACTCCTGGTCTGTCCGGCCAGCAACGACCCGACGCTCAGCGCCGCACCCATGACCGGCACCACCAGCAGCCAGGAGGGGACGAAGGCCGACACCAGCGCGATGAGCACGCCGACGCCCACCGTCCTCCCGAGGACCGCCCGGGTGCCGGTCGGCGGGAACGGCACCTGGTCCGAGAGCCGGCCGATCATCGAGAGGGCGAAGGGCGCCCCGGCGTACGCCAGCAATCCGGGCCAGTTCCCGTGCGCGAGCGCGTTGTACGGCACCGGCACCAGTGCGTAGACGATGAGCGCCGCCACCCGTGCCTGCATCGATCCCCACCAGCGGGCCGCCCGGTAGGCGCCGAAGGGACCGACCACGAACGGCAGGAAGACGACGACCCGCTGCAGGACCCCGACGGCGCCGAAGAAGACCGTGCCCGCCAACGCCAGGAGGCCGAGACCGGGGGTACCGGCCGCGGGCGCACCGACGAGTCCCCCCTGCCAGGTCGACCACCAGGAACGCCACCACTGGCCGAGCCCGCCCGAGGTCACCGGGATCCTGCCGATGGCAGGGAGGTCCGCGCCCAAGAGGCCGCGTGAGCCGATGAGGAAGAGGATCACGAGCAGCCCGCCGACGACCGCAACGCTCCGCCAGGTGCCACGACCGACGAGGACCCCCTCGGGGTCGACGAGGCCGTCGCCG
>WQVT01000054.1 GCA_009785715.1 Acidimicrobiaceae bacterium
CGCGGCGATCGAGCCGGGCATCGTCGGCACGGAGTTGCAGGGCCATGTGACCGACCAGGGAACGCGGGACTGGCTGGCGAGCACCAGGGAAGCTATCGAGTGGGCTTACCCCCCAGGACGTCGCCGACGTCATCGGCTTTCTTGCCACACTTCCGCCGCGAGTCAATCTCCAGCAGGTCACCATTATGCCCACCGGCCAGTCAAGCTGATGCCCGCACCTGGCTCCGCCTGAAGGTTTCGGAAGGCTTCCTCGATGGCATCGAGGCGGTGTCTGAACAGCGCGATCAGATCGGCGTTGCTGATGTTCCCGGTCGTTACCCGAAGGAGCCGGCGCGGAGCACCTCGCAACAGGTAATCACGCTCCAGGTCTTCATAGTCGTCGAGGCGCTCCTCGAACGTCATGCCCGACGAAAGTAAACCCAGCAGCACGTCGAAGTCGACATCGGCCTCTGCAACAGAGATGTGGCCCCAACCCTCCCTCGGAAGCTCGAGCGACTTGGCGCGCAGCCTGACGACCTCCGAGGGCCGCAGCCCGGGTAGTAGGCGACGGCCGTCATCACCCGAATCCTGCCGGGGGCACCTGACGACGGCTAACCTCGCTTCGAGAGCAGAGGGGGGAAGTATGACGTTGTCTGGGCTTCGGCCTCCTGGTCGTCGTCGTTTTCGAACCGCGGCGATTCTTTCGGCGGTTGCGCTCTTTGCCACAACGGGGGTCCTGATTGCTCCCGCACCGATGGCGTCGGCGGCGCCCAAATTCAAACCGGTCTCCAACTTCGCCAAGTACGTGGGCGGCCACGGGAAGGCGAAGACGAATCTGTCGCCGGTCGAAGTCGGGATCGTCAACCAGCAGGGCGGCCAGAATGACATCGCGCCGCAATGGACCATCGGCGCCCAGGTCGCAGCGGACTACATCAACAACCAGGCCGGTGGCATCGACGGGCATCCGCTGAAGCTCGTCTCCTGCTTCATCCCGGACCAGGTAGCCAACGCCACCCAGTGCGGACAGACCTTCGCCAACACCAAGGCCATCTCCGGAGTCGCTGTAGGTCCCGTCTCCATCGGGAACCAAGCGATGGAGCAGGCGATCGCGCCGACCAAGAAAGTGCTCATCTTCGGGGTCTCGACCAGCCCGGTCGACACCACATACAAGGACGGTTACATCATCTACGGGGACGGCACGCACATCGAGGCGCCGCTCGCGACCTTCACCAAGGAGTACCTGCACGCGAAGAGCGTCTCGATCGTCTGGCCGAACATCCCCGGTGAGAGCACCGGCGTCGACATCATCGTGGACGCACTCAAGTTCGAGGGCGTGAAGACCGTCGACTCGGTCAGCTACGACCCGAGCTCCACGGATCTCACGACGCCGATCGAGGCGGCGCACGTCGGCAAGACCGACGTGTTCATCGCCGATGCTCCGGGCGGGCCCGCGTGCGCGGACATGAACCTGGCGCTCAAGCAGCTGAACATCAAGACCAAGGTCCTCGCCAACGTGCCCTGCGACTCGCCGCTCGTTGCCAAGGCCGAGGGCGGCACGCTCCCAATAGGTTGGTACTACGCCAGCGCGAAGTCCCTGCCGGGCGACCCTTCGGACCCGGGCCTGCCGATCATGGCCAAGATCGCCACGACCTACGGCGAAGCTCAGTGGGGCAAGGACTCCTGGTGGGCGGACGGCTTCGGGGAGATGCTGACGCTCGCGAAGTGGGACACCGAGGTGCTGAAGTCCGGCAAGACGATCTCGCCGGCAACCCTCAACGCTACGGCCAAGGCCTTCCACGGCCCGGTGCAGGGCGGGTCCTCGACCCTCGAGTGCGGAGCCTTCAAGGCTGCTCCGGCGGTCTGCAACGACCTTGACCAGTTCTTCCAGAACACGGCGCCGGGGGTCTTCAAACCCATCGTCCGATGGATCGGCCCGCCGGCGGGATTCAAGCTCCCCGCGAACCTGGAATAGCGGCCTCGGACATGGACGTGCAGCTGGAATGGCTCGGTGTCTCGACGTTCAGGCTCACGCTGGGTTCGCTGGTGATCTTCCTCGATGCCTATATGGACCGGGTCCCGGCTGCACCACCGGTCGGCATCTCCTCTGCCGAGGTGGAGCGGGCGGACTACATCCTGGTTGGCCACTCGCACTTCGACCACCTTTTCGGGGCCGCCGCGATCGCGGCCAACACCGGAGCCGCGATCGTGGGATCGTACGAATCGGTCCGGCTGATGAGCGACGCAGGAATCGGCGACGAGCAGCTGATGGCAGTCTCCGGAGGCGAGCCGATCCGGCTTTCCGATGACGTGCGCGTGCAGGTCTTTCCCAGCTTGCACTCCTGTATCTGGTCCCGCGCCGGACGGAGCACCGACGAGGAGTGTCTCGGTGACCTCGGCGTCAACCACCAGGAGCGGCTGGAGCGGTTGTCGTCCCGTCAGGCGAGCCGAGCCATGGACCAGGCGGTGCTGGCGCACCTCGCCGCCACCGGCCCGTCACCGCGGGGTGACGGCGGCGCGCTCGCCTACCTGATCGAGACCCCGGAGGGATCCATTCTCTGGAAGGACACGTCCGGACACTGGTCGTCGTTGCTCGGCGGCGTTCATCCGGACGTCGCGCTCCTGGCTGCGTCGGGGCGGGGCAACGTCGACGGCGAGCCGATCCAGGGCAGCTTGGCCGAGTTCGTCACGGGCGAGGTCGAGATGCTCGCTCCCCGCCGGCTACTCCTGTGCCACCACGACAACTGGATGCCTCCGTTCACCACCGAGACCGACATCGAACCCATACGTTCCCTTCTGTCCGCTTCCGCCCCGTCCGTCGAGCTGATCGAGGTTGGATACCTCGACCCGCACCGGATCCTGAAATAGCTGTTCGAATCCCGCCGGGGGCCCCCGGGTACTATTCGGCCATGCTCGCAACGTTGGCCGCTTCATGAGCGCGCCGCTGCTGGCCAACCTGGTCGCCGGGAGCCCCGCTCGCAACCACGACTTTGACTTCGCCCGGCGGGCGCTCCTGGATGCGCTGTACGCCGCCGGGGACATCCGCACCGACGTCTACAACAACTACGACGCCGGCGAGGCCCTCGAGGCGGGCGACCTGCTCGTCAGCTACACCTCACAGGTGCCGGTAGCAGATGCGCAGTGCCAGGCGCTTCAGCGCTATCTCGAGCGGGGCGGACGCTGGTTCGCCATACACGCCAGCAACTCCGTTCGCGACAACCCCCATCTGCCCGGGATCCTCGGCAGTCGCTTCATCACCCACCCGCCCTACACGCGTTACCCGGTGACGGTCTCGCTTCCGGGAGACCCGCTCATGGCGGGCATCGAGCCCACCTTCGACGTCGACGACGAGCTCTACATCATCGAGCCGCACGCCGACTTGGAGATCCTGCTCGAGACCCACTGGGGTGGCGAGGCCATGGGCCGGTCCTTCGATGATGCGGCGCGACCGCTCATGTACCGCCACCGGGTCGGGGACGGCGGGGTGCTCTACCTGGCCCTCGGCCACTGCAACCGGCCCTTCGACATCCCGAGGCCGGACATGCCGGAGTCCCCCGATCGGCGCGGTCCCTGGTCGATGCCGCTCTACCAGGAACTGATCCGCCGCGGCGTCGACTGGGCCGCGGGACGGCGGCCTCTCTAGGCTCTCAGGCGTCGCAGGCAGGCCAGGGCCGCTGCACGCTCGGCTCACTCGTCGGGACGATCAGGGCGGCGACTCACCGGTGGCGAGAGCCCGCAAGCCAGCGCGACCCTTAACAAGGCGTAGTATCTACGGCGGATAGGACGACACGGTTTGGGGGACGCAGATGCTGTCACACGAAGAGAACGAGATCCTTTGCCGGGTCGGCCCTGGCACCTTGATGGGCAACCTGCTCCGCCGGTACTGGATGCCGGCCTGCCTGTCGGCGGAGCTCGACCGCGACGGCTCCCCCCTGGAGGTGCGCCTCCTCGGTGAGGACCTGATCGCGTTCAGGGACACCGACGGACGGGTGGGCCTCGTCGACGTGAACTGCCCGCACCGCGGCGCCTCCCTGTACTACGGGAGGAACGAGGACTGCGGGCTGCGCTGCATCTATCACGGATGGAAGTTCGACGTCGACGGGAACTGCACGGAGATGCCGTCGGAGCGCCGTTCCTTCGCCGACCGGATCAAGCTGCCCAACTATCCGGTCCACGAGTCCGGCGGGATCGTCTGGACCTATATGGGACCGGTGGAGACGATGACGCCCTTCCGGGACTTCGGGACCGAGGATCTCGAAGCCGACGAGGTCCAAGCGACCAAGCTCTTCTGGGACTGCAACTGGGTGCAGGCCCTCGAGGGCAACATCGACACGGCACACATCTCGCACCTGCACCAGTGGTTCGGCAACCAGCAGGTGCCCGACAACGACTCCGACCAGCCCGGGTACCCGGACATCTCGTGGTTGGGGAAGCTGTGCTGGGCGGACCGCGCGCCGGCCGTCGAGGTGCAGGACGAGTGGTACGGCTTCCGCTACGTGGGCATCCGGGACACGCCGAAGGGGTACAAGCACGTCCGGCTGACCGCCTTCACGATGCCGAGTCTCACGATCATCGCCGCCGTCCCGTTCTCCACCCGTCAGCTGATCGTCGTGCCGATCGACGACCACAGCTCGTGGCGCTACTCGTTCAAGACCGGGGTCGACCCCAACCCGAAGGGTTACGGCGCGAGCGATTCCCCGGTGCGGAGCCCACACCGCATGGTCGGCCCGTCGGAGCGGGGCATCCGGCTGCGGACCGCCAACGCGGCGAACCACTACGAGATCGACCGCGAGTTCCAGAAGACCGAGTCCTTCAGCGGGATCCGCGACTTCGTCGCGCAGGACTACGCCGTGACGGAGTCGATGGGACCCATCTACAACCGCACGAAGGAGCACCTGGGCACGACGGACCTTGCGGTCATCCGGATGCGGAGCATGCTGCTCGGAGCCGCCCGGGGGCTGGCAGAGGGCAAGGAGCCTCCTGGGCTCACCGGGCAAGGGGACTTCCGCATCATCCGCTCCGCCGAGAAGGTCATCGAGCCCAACGAGGACTGGCGGCCGCTCGGGACGGACGAGGACCCGGGCGTCATCGAGTCCTACGCGTCGCTGACCGACTGACATGGGAACCGTTCAGGTAGCGCCACTCGATGCGACGCTCGGCGCCGAGCTCAGCAACGTCTCGCTGAAGGACCTGGACGACGCCAGCTGGAGGGTGGTGGAGGACGCGTTCAACACCTACGGGGTGATCGTGGCCCACGATCAGTACCTCTCGCTCGACGAGCAGCTGGCTTTCGGAGCGCGATTCGGCGAGCTGTGCCGCAACGACGCCTCGCGCATGCCGATGAGGCCCGACGGCGAAACCCCTGACGGCGGCTTCTTCGCCCCGGTCGTCGGGAACGTCGACAAGGACGGGAAGCACCACACCGACGCCGAGGATCCCTACATCCGGAGCGGGATCGGGAACAACGAGTGGCACAGTGACAGCTCGTTCCAGCACCTCGGCGCCATCGCCTCGATCCTGGCAGGCGTCGAGGTGCCCGAGGAGGACGGGCACACCGAGTTCGCAGATATGCGAGCTGCCTATGACGCCCTGCCCGCCGAGACGACAGAGCGCCTCGCCGGGCTCCGTGCGTGGCACTCCGTTGTCTATTCCCGTGTCACGCTCGGCGCGCTGGACAGGGACCTGCCGGAGGATCTCACCACGCTCCCCGGTGCCGAGCACTCGATGGTTCGGCGCCATCCGGTCACCGGACGGCCCTCCCTGGTGATCGGCTCGCATCTGGCCCACATCTACGGGATGGACGACGCGGAGGCCCACCGGTGGGTGCAGGACCTGATCGACCAGGCGTGCCAGCCGCCTCGCGTGTACTCACACAAATGGCGTGAGGGCGACGTCGTCGCATGGGACAACCGCTCCGTGCTCCACCGGGGCAGGACCTACGACTACTCCCAGCGGCGACGGCTGCAACACGTCCGGGTCGCCGGCGAGGTCGAGTTCTGACCTAGCTTCCGCCCTCGAAATCGTCCGGTCGCAACTCGATCGGCGACCCGTGCGGCGTGCGCTCCGCCGCCCGGGCCCACGCATCGCGGCAGCGTTGAAGCGACTCGGCCGTGGTGATCTGCTTGCCGGCGACCAGTCGCTCGAGTGCGCGCAGCCAGTGGGCATAGTAGGTGTCCCCCAGGTCCGGGTCCCCGCCCTCCTGCGCCAAGCGGATTTCCTCGCCGAGCGCTGCCGCCCACTCTTCCCAGCCGAACAGCCCCTGCTCCTCGAGGGCGAGGGTCATGGCGAAGGCCTGCGCCTCCCAGGGTGCGGCAAAGACCGGGCCCCCCTCGTCGTAGGGAATCCCCGCAGTCGCCTGCCAGGCGGCCGTGTCGGGTGGCCCGTCACCCGCCATCGCGCTCAGGCTTCCTCGAGGTAGGGCTCGAAGGCGTCAACGGAGACCTGGAGGTGGGGGTCGGCGTCGGGACCCCACAGCTCGGGGCCCTCGAAGCGTACGGCGTAGAGCCACTGCGGGTCTTCGTCCCCGCGTACCGAGCTGTCGGGGTAGACGTGGCAGCCGTGCACGGCTACGACGGTCCCGGCGTGACCACGGACGTAGCGGGGCAGGCGCGTGTGGCCGGCGGGATGGAGGTTGCGCGCCCGCACGGCCTCGCCTACGCCGAAGCGGGCCGGGCGGGTGGCGGGCCGCTCGAATGAGCCCCTCCCGGGGAAGCCGGCAGCCTGTTCGACCGTGAGCCGCCCGGGCGGCGGAGGCGCGTGCCGCAGGGAGCGGCGGGCCGCCAATTCGTCGGGCGCCACGATGCCGTGATCCACGAGGTTGGCCTCCAGACCGAGGAGCCAGCGCTCGTAGTAGGAGCTCGTCAGGTACACGGCGGGTGGGAGGCGCTCCAGGGTGAAGCGGGACATGTCGAGGTTCCAGGCCCGGGCAGCGCCCATGGCCCGGGTCAGGGCCAACACCCGGCCCTCCCACGGGGCATGAAAGGTCGGCTCGTGTTGCTCCCTCTCGACGGGCCCGAACCCGTCGATGCCACCCATGTCGTGGACGCCGTCCACTATCGGTACCCCGCTGGTCGCCCGATCAGGCCGGCACCGATCATGGAGTCGCGGGTCACGAGCCTTGCCAGCTCGTCCTCGCGCCAACCCTCAGTTCCGGCTGGGCGCTCGGGGACAACCAGGTAGCGCATCTCCGCGGTGGAGTCCCACACACGGACCACGACGTCGTGCGGGATCGTCACGCCCATCTCCGCCAACATCCCACGTGGATCCTTCACCGCACGGGAGCGGTAGGGCGCGGACTTGTACCACACCGGCGGCAGGCCGAGGATGTCGTGGGGGTAGCAGGAGCAGAGGGTGCAAACAACCAGGTTGTGGACCTCGGAGGTGTTCTCCACCGCGGTCAGGTGACCGGTCCGCCGTAGGTCGTGGCCGAGGGCCCGGACGGCGGCAGTGCCGTCGGTGAGCAGTGATGCCCTGAAGATCGGGTCGACCCAGGCTCTTGCGACGATGCCCGCCCCGACATGAGGCCCGATCCTCGTCTCGTAGGTCTCGACGATCCGGTCGAGGACCGAGGGGTCCAAATACCCCTTCTCAGAAAGGATCCGCTCCAGGGCCCGCACCCGAAGCTCGGGTTCGGAGAGCTCGGAACCATGGTCGTGATCAAGCTGGTCGTGATCAACTTCCCCCACGCCGGGCAACGCTACCCCCGCGGCTCGCCCGCCAGGCGAATCGCCTGCTCGCCGTCGAACCGAGCCTTGACGGTCGTTCCCCTCAGGTCTATGTTCGGCGCGGGGGTCCCGAGCGCGTTTTTCAGCAGGTGTCGCCGCTTTTTTCGTCGGTGGCCAATGATTTCCATCGCGCTCGAGCCACGAGTACCCGGTAACCAGTCGGGGGGTAAAGCTGATGGTGTTACGCCTGTGGCGATCTTGTCGGTCATTCTGCGCCGTGGGTCTCATGGTCTTCGCGACTCTCGTCTCCCTTGTCCTGCCTGCTGAGAGCAACCCGGCGACTGCTGCTCCGAGCTCCGGAGGTTCGCTCCATGTTCTGACCAATACGGCGCTCGCATGGCACAGCCTGGATCCCGCCACGGGAACCGGATTCCTGGCGTTTCCGTTCTACATGGACGCGATCTACGGAAATCTCTTCGAGCAGGGTCCAGGGAACCGGGTCGTGCCGGACCTGGCCACCGGGTACAAGATCTCGAAGGACGGCAAGACGGTAACGATCCAGCTGAGGCACGGCGTGCACTTCACCGACGGGACACCGTTCAACGCCGCGGCCGTCAAGTTCAACATCGACCGCGATCTGTCGCCCGCGAGCGCGGACGCATGCGGCTGTGCCCAGAATTTCCCGATCGCATCCATCACGACGCCTGACCAGTACACGGTTGTGCTGCACTTGAGCAGGGTGTTCGCCCCGATCATCGAGGCATTTTTCGGAAATGTGCCGAACTGGATCGGGTCTCCAACCGCTATCCAGAAGATGGGCGTCAAGCAGTTCGCCCTCACTCCCGTGGGGGCAGGGCCGTTCATGGTGAAAAGCAACACCGTCGGAGCCCAGCTCCAACTCGCAAAGAACCCCCATTATTGGGCACAGGGCAAGCCGTACCTCAGCTCCCTGACGTTCAGCACGATCGGAAGCGACGAGTCGGCATACGAGGCCCTTCAGGCCGGCCAGGCTCAATCCTACCTCCGACTCGGATCGGTGGATATCGCAAAACAGGCCAAGAGCAAATTCACCGTGTCACAGGGTCCTGCGAATGACCCCTGGTCGGTGCAGATGAACACCACCGTCCCACCCTTCAACAATAAGGTGGCACGGGAGGCCATCTACTATGCGACGAATCCGGCGCCGATCAACAAAGCTCTTCTGAACGGGCAAGGGATCATCACCCAGTCATTGACCGGCCCGCAGAGCCTGTTCTTCGAAAGGACGGTTCCCGGCTATCGCACGTTCGACCTGGCAAAGGCCAAGGCGCTGGTCAAGCAACTCGGCGGCTTGAAGGTCACCCTGCTTGACCCCGCCAGTCCCATCAACAACCAGATGCTCACCGCTCTCAAAGCCGAGTGGAGCGAGGCGGGAATCCAGACCACCCTCGACGAGGAACAGCTGGCCGTGTACATCACACGGGAAATGCACAATCAGTGGCAGGCCGCCTTCCAGAGCGTCGGAGGCCTCGACCCGGCCCTGGGGTTCAGCCTCACGTTCCGATTTCTCTCCACCGGCCCGTTCACGGGCGTGAAGGATCCGACGCTGGACAAGCTCATCAATGCCGGCAGCACAGAGCTGAACCCGGAAAAGCGCGTCGCCATCTATCGCCAGGCCTTCCAGCGAATCAGCAACCAGGCGTATGTGGCGATGCTCTTCACCGTCCCGGCCTTCAACGTCACCGCGCACAGCG
>WQVT01000055.1 GCA_009785715.1 Acidimicrobiaceae bacterium
CCGAGGAGGAGCAGGACGAGTTCGACGTGATCATCACGGCCGCCGGTGACAAGAAGATCCAGGTCATCAAGGAGGTCCGCGCCCTGACCAGCCTCGGCCTGAAGGAGGCCAAGGACGTCGTCGACTCGGCCCCCAAGGCCGTCCTCGAGAAGGTCAACAAGGAGGACGCCGAGAAGGCCAAGGCCCAGCTCGAGGCCGCCGGCGCCTCGGTTGAGCTCAAGTAGTTAAGCGGTACCGGGCGTTCAGGGCTCAGAAGGTCGGGGCCCTGCCCCCGACGTACGGCGGTGACATGAACCGCTGCTGGCGTGGGGTCATGTTGGCAACCAGTTCCGGGGGCGCGGCTGCGGTCGCGCCCCAGGCGCTGCTACCCGGCGAGTACTTGTAGAGCACGGCCCATCGGGTGCCGGGACCCTGCCAGGGCAGGGTGCAGTGCATCAGGGCCTCGGTGAAGACGAGCAGCGAGCCGGCGGGCTGGGGGATCTCCTCCACGAGGGTCTCCGCCCCCGCCGGGAGCGGCTCGGATGCCCGGTGGCTGCCGGGGATGCAGCCGAACCCGCCTGCGCCCGGGCCGGCGTCGCACAGCGACCAGGTAAAGGTGATCAGCCCGCTTCGGAGCGCGCCCTGGCGATGGACGTAGTACTGGGAGGGGTCGAACGGCTCGGCGGGGCCGTGGAGACCGAGACCGGCCGTGCCCGGCCGCATGGTGATGCCGTAGGCGTGGTCGAGGCGGGCGTAGGGCCCGATGAACTCGGCCAGCACGGCGAGCGCCACCGGGTGGTCGAGCAGGTCGCAGAAGGCCCGGTCCCAGCCGAAGAGCTCCCCGTTGTGGCCGAAACGCTGCCGCTCGATCGTCTCGTCCGCCGGCGGAAGTGCCTGGGCGTCGATGGCGGATCGCAGCCTGGACAGCGTTGCGGCGTCGAGCACGTCCTCGAACACGAGGTATCCCCGGACGTCGAAGCGGTAGCGGTCCAGGGGGCTGAGGGTCAGGCCGTCGCGGGCTCCGTGACGGGCCTCGCGCCCTGCGTTCCACCAGGGGCTCATCGCGGGATCCTACGTCTGCGCGCTGCCAGGCCCCCGCCGGAGCCCCGGGGTATCGTGAACGGCGCGTCGCCGGAGGGGGCGGTGCGAGGTCAGGTGACACGGGGTGAGTGCGAGGATCCTGCTGATCGAGGACGACGAGCGCATCCGGACGTCCCTTCGGCTCGCGCTCGAGGACGAGGGATACTGCGTCGAGGGCGCGGCCACGGGCGAGGCGGGCCTCGAGGCCTTCGAGCACGAGGCGATCGACGTGGTCCTGGTCGACCTGATGCTCCCCGGAATGGACGGCTTCGACTGCACCCGGGCGCTTCGCCAGGCGAGTGACGTCCCGATCATCGTCGTCTCCGCCCGACAGGACACCCACGACGTCGTCGCCGGTCTCGAGGCCGGTGCCGACGACTACGTGACCAAGCCGTTTGTCCTGAAGGAGCTGTGTGCCCGGATCCGGTCGTCCCTTCGCAGGGCACGCGCCCCCGAGCCCTCGGAGCGGCGGGACTTCGGGGCGGGCGACCTCGAGATCATCCCCGAGGAGGGGGTGGTGCGCCTGGGTGGCCACGAGGTGCACCTGACGCGGACCGAGTTCCGGCTGCTGTGCGAGCTGGCCCAGAGCCCGGGACGGGTGTTCAGCCGCGAGCAGTTGCTCGACCGGATCTGGGGCTACGACTACTTCGGCGACGGACGGATCGTCGACGTCCACGTCCGGCGGCTCCGGTTGAAGGTCGAGAAGGACCCGACCGAGCCGCTCCGCGTGGTCACCGTCCGCGGCCTCGGGTACAAGTTCCAACCCTGAGGTGAGGCGCCCCCACATCACCCGGCGCTTCCGGCGCCTCGGGCTGCGCGCCCGGATGACGCTGGCGTTCGCCGTCGGAGGCCTGGCGCTCTCCGCCCTGCTCGCCGCCGTCACGTTCGAGCTCTCGCAGCATTACCTGCTCACCCAGCGCCAGGCCACCGCGACGCGGCAGACCTACGACAACGCCCGGCTGGTGCGGGCCGGCCTCCAGGCGGTCCGGCCCAACGTCAGCGAGGTCCTGTCCTCGGTGCAGAACCCCGCGAACAGCGCTTCGGTGATCGAGTACGCCGGCGGCTGGTACTCGTCCTCGGTCGCCCTCGATCGCAACGCGCTGCCGCTCAGCCTCCGCGAGCTCGTGGCCAACGGGAACGCCGGCCGCCAGCGGTTCCAGACGGCGAGTGGCCCGGCGCTCGCCGTCGGCGTCCCGCTCCCGGCGGCGTTCGCCAGCTACTTCGAGGTCTTCACCCTCTCCGACCTGCGCCAGACGCTGAACACGTTGCTCGAAGCCCTGGCCGTGGCGGCGATCGGCACCACGGTGGTCGGGGCCCTCGTCGGGCGCTGGGCGAGCAGGCGCGTGCTCCGCCCGGTCACCGAGGTCTCCCAGGCCGCCGCCAAGATCGCGGCCGGGAGCCTGGACACCCGCCTGGCGGCCAACACCGACAAGGACCTCGACGTCCTGGTCGACTCCTTCAACGCCATGGTGGCGTCGCTTGCGGCCCGGGTGGACCGTGACGCCAGGTTCGCCTCGGACGTGAGCCACGAGTTGCGCTCCCCGCTCACGACCCTCGCCACCGCGGCGGAGGTCGTCGCCCGCCACCGCGACGAGCTCGATGCACGGGCCCGGTCCGCACTCGACCTGCTCGTTGGCGATCTCGAGCGGTTCCGGCACCTGGTGGAGGACCTGCTCGAGATCTCCCGGAGTGAGGCTGGGGCGATGGACGGGCACGTGGAGCGGGTGAACGTCGCCGAGCTTGTTGCGCACGCCATGCAGAGCAACGGGGACGCCGGCGTGCCGCTCCTGCTCGATGGCAGGGCCTCCACGGCGATCGTCCGGGCCGACAAGCGGCGTCTCGAGCGGGTCCTCTCGAACCTCCTCGAAAACGCTCGGGACCACGGCGGAGGTGCCACGGCGGTGCGGGTGGCCGCGTTCGACGGCCGCGTGCAGATCATGGTCGACGACGCGGGGCCGGGCGTCCCGGTCCAGGATCGCAATCAGATCTTCGAGCGCTTCGCCCGGGGAGGGGGATCTTCCCGGCGAACACCCAGCTCGGGGGTCGGCCTCGGCCTGGCGATCGTGGCCGAGCACACCCGTCGCCAGGGCGGGCGGACCTGGGTGGAAGCGGCACCATCCGGCGGGGCGCGCTTCGTGGTCGACCTGCCGACCGCTACCGATTCGGCCGATCCAGCGAACGGCACCGATTCGTCGAACGGCGGGGGTTCATCGAACGGGAGGGGGTCATGAGCCGGGCGAGCAGGCAGTTCGTGGTGGTCGTCGTCGCCGTGTGCGCTGCCGTTGCACTCGCCGGCTGCGGCATGGGCAGCCAATCGCAGGCGGAGTCCCTTCCGGCCCACCAGGTCCCCTTCGACCTGCTCTCTCCTGCGCCGAGCAGCGACAGCCCGGCTCGGGCACCGGCCGCGGAGGCGGTGATCATCTACTTCCTGAAGGAGGGACGGCTCGTGGCCGTGGCCCGCGAGCTGCCGGCCCCGGCTGCGGTCGACGCCCGCCTCTCCGCCCTGGCCGCCGGGCCGACCACCGTCGAGGCGGCCGAGGGGCTCTCGAGCGCGGTGAGCGCCACGGGCTCCGCCCCCACCGGGCTCATCAACTTCGACCAGATCACGGTCAACCTGACCCCGTCCTTCGACCAGCTGGCGACGAAGGACCAGGTGGAGGCCCTGGCGCAACTCGTCTATACGGCGACCGCCATCCCGGGCATCATCGCCGTCGCGTTCCGGATCAACGACAAGAAGGTCGCGGTTCCGAGGGACGACAACAGCACCACCGACGGGCCGGTCACCCGTCAGGACTACCGGTCGCTGGCGCCGTTGATCTCCTGACTCGGCGCGGGGGACCACCGAGATCCCACGGTGAGGGGTCGAAATTGCGACCGCCGACCACGGCGCGCAACGCGCCCCGCAGGTGGCCCAGGCGAACGGCCGGTTTGTCATCTAAATGCAATATGACCGTCATCGTTCCCCAACCCGGCGGGGGGATCATCGGAATTGTGACAACCCTGTACCGGTGGCACACCCGGATCAGGACCGACGCTGCGAGGCACGGGCGGCCTCTGCTGGGCGGTCGGTCCCCGGTGGCCGCCGGCGGTTCGCCCGCCCCCGCTGGCGCACGAGGGGGGGTGCTGCGGAGCGGGGGCGGGCCCTCGTAGACCTCCTCGACGGTGCCTGTCCCGGCATCGTGCCCACGGCGTTTGCCCGCTGACCGCGGCGGATCGTCATAGAACCGCAATCGGACTTTCACCTTCCGCTTACCGGATTCGGGCAGGATCGTTACATGGAGCGACCCCGCCGGCGTCGTCGGCTGCTCGCAGCTGCGGTCACCGCGGCCGTCGGGTTGCTGGCGGGTGCGCAGGCGGTTCTTCCCACGCCGGCCCTGGCGGCCGGCGCGTCCTCGCCGACCTCACAAGGCTGTGGGCCGGTCTCGTGCACCTTCGACCGCACCGGGCAGAGCCTCTTCCACGTGCCGGTCGGGGTGACCCTCCTCCAGGTCGACGTGATCGGAGCGGGAGCGAGCGCCCCCGCCAGGGCTGCGGCCGGCTCCCATACCACTCCGACCACGGCGACACCGGGGAAGGACGCGGCGGTGGAGGTCCAGGGCAACCTGGCTCTGTCGCCGGGGGTGACCGCGCTCGAGGTGGTGGTCGGCGGGCAGGACACCCTCGGGGGCACGACGTCGGAGATCATGACCTCGACCGACGAGGCCTCCCAGGTGCTTGTCGCCGCCGACGGCGTGGCGGTCCGTCCCGCCGCAACCAAGGCCGGCAAGTCCACACGGCACCACACCTCCGTCAAGGGGGCCACGACCCACGCCAAGACGATTCATGCGAAGACGAGCAAGGGCGAGTCGAGCAAGGGCGAGAAGAAGGCCGCGCAACCCTCATCCGGGGTGAACCGGCTGGTGGCCACCCCCAACCGGGTCCCTGCCGGGGGCAGCCTGACGGCGGCGACCGGCCCCGCCAAAGTGGTCATCCGGTGGCGCGCCCCCTGGCAGACGCCCCGGATCGTCAGCTCCCGCCGGCCGACGATGACCGCAGGGACATCGAGCACGTTCATGGTCCGGGCGATCGCGGCGACCGTGCCGACGCTCAGGGAGCTGGGTGACCTTCCGCTCGGCCTCACGTTCCATGACCAGGGCAACGGCACGGCCGCCCTCGTAGGCGTGCCGCTCGTGGACGGGGTCTACCGGCTCAGGGTGCTGGCGACCACGGGTCAGGATCCGCCGGTTACCCAGCGTGTGGAACTGGTAGTGCGGGGCGGCCTGATCCGCCTCGGATAGCACCGGACAGCGCTCGGACAACGCTCGGAGCGCGCTCGGGTAGTGCGCGTGGCGGTCCAGGGCCATCGGTCCGCCCCCCGATAGGATGCGCGGGACCTGAAAGACCCGCCTCCGAGAGGGGGCCTCTCGGAGGGATTGTCCGCCCATGCACGTTTCCGTTATCGGCTCCGGTTATGTGGGGACGGTTGCCGCAGCGTGCTTTGCCTCCGTGGGCCACGACGTGGTTGCGGTGGAGGCCGACAAGGGCAAGCTGGCCAAGCTGCGGCGCAAGAAGGCTCCCTTCTACGAGCCGGGCCTCGACGACCTGCTGGCGGAGGCAACGGAGGCGCACCGGCTCTCGTTCACGGACGACTTCGCCGTGGCCCTGGAGCGAAGCGAGGTGGTCTTCATCTGCGTCGGCACGCCGGCGCGGCCCGATGGCCAACCCGACATGGAGGCGATGGAACAGGTGGCCCGGGAGATCGGGCGGAACCTGCGCGCCCCGCAGGTGGTGGTGACGAAGAGCACGGTGCCGATCGGCACGGGCCGCTGGCTGCGCTCCGCGATCGAGGAGTCGCTCGAAGTGCCAGGCGTTCCGGGTCTGGTGGAGGTGGCCTCGAGCCCGGAGTTCCTGCGCGAAGGCCAGTCCGTGTCGGACTTCCTCCGGCCGGATCGGATCGTGGTCGGCTGTGACAACGACCGGGCCCGTGACCTCGTCGTCGCCGTGTACGAGCCAATCGTCGAGCAGGCCGCAGCGGCCGACCCTCTCCGGCCGAAGGTTCCGATCCTGCGGACGGGCCTGACGACGGCGGAGATGATCAAGTACGCCTCGAACGCCTTCCTGGCCACGAAGATCAGCTTCGCCAACGAGATGGCCCGCATCTGCGACCTCGTCGGGGCGGACATCACCGAGGTGACCGCAGGGATGGGGTTCGACGCCCGGATAGGCAACAAGTTCCTGAACGCGGGGCTCGGGTGGGGGGGATCCTGCTTCGGGAAGGACATCCTGGCCCTGATCGCGACCGCCGAGGACTACGGGTATCAGCCCCGCATCCTGGCCGCGACCCTCGGGGTGAACGGCGACCAGCGGCACCTGGTGATCGAGCAGCTGCAGCGACACCTGAAGACCCTGCGCGGCCTTCGGGTGGGCGTGCTCGGCCTCGTGTTCAAGCCGGGCACCGACGACCTGCGTGATTCCGCGGCCCTCGACATCATCGACGGACTGACCCAGCGGGGGGCGATCGTGACCGCCCACGACCCGATGGTCCACGAACTTCCTCAGCACCCCGGCGTCCGCCTCGTCGGCGACCCGTACGAGGTGGCGGACGGCGCGGACGCGATCGTGCTCGCGACCGAGTGGCCGGACTACCTGGCCCTGGACCTGGTGGAGTTGCGACGGCGGGCGGCGGGCTCGTTCTTCCTCGACGGCCGCAACGTCTTCCGCCCCGAGCGGCTCGCCGCCGTCGGGTTCCACCACGTCGGGATCGGAAGGGGCGATGCGGGCGTCGCTGCGGAGCGAGCGTTGGCCACTTCCGACCATCCGGACGTGGTCCGGGACCACCTCGTCGGGGCCGTCCGCTCGCAGACGCCCGCCGACTGAGCTCGCCCGACCACCCCCGGGGCCGGTCCCAGCAGACTCCAAGGAAGTTCTCGGGGTTTTCGGAGGTGGTTCTCAAGTGAGTCTCAAGGACGAGGGCTGTAGTTGAGGCGTGTTTTTTCGTAGGTGGAGGAGGCGCTCGCTGTTCATCAACGGGCTCCTCGTTGTGGCCGCAGCTCTCCTGATCTTCTTCGGTGTCGAGTCCGTGTTCCACCGTGCATCTGCGGGGTCGAACACCTCGGGCCGGACGGCGAGCGTCACCAGGGGAACCGTGCAGTCCGTGGTCACGGCCAGCGGCAACGTCGCCCCCGCTCAGGTCGAAGAGGTCGGCTTCCAGACCAGCGGGACCATCAAGAGCGTGGGCGTGGCCGTCGGCCAGAAGGTCACGGCGGGCCAGATCCTCGGCACGTTGGACCCCACGACGGCCAACCTCGATCTGCAGATGGCCCAGGCCAACCTGCTCAGCGCGCAGGAGGCGTTGAGCCAGGCGCAGAACGGCAACGAGAACTCCGATGCCGTCCAGGAAGACCAGCAGACCCTGACCAGCGCCCAGCAGCAGGTGACCGACGCGCAGAACAACCTGAACACTGCGCAATCCGACCTCACCGCGGCGGAAGCTGCCTGTGAGGTCACGACGACCACTACGACACCGCCGGCCACCACGTCTGCGGTGGCGCCGGCGCGTGGCAGCGCCCCGACGACCGGAGCCGGGACCCCGGGTACCTCGTCCCCGACCAGCACGACGAGCCTTGCGAGCGCACCACGGCGGAGCGGGACGACGACCACCACCACGACGGTGCCCAGCACCAGCGCCACCACGACGGCCCGCACCGCGGCGCTCGCAGTTGGTTCTGGTGCAGCTGGTTCTGGTGCAACCGTGACCCTCGACGCCTTCACCGAGCAGGCGACGCCGTCCGGCACCGGGTCCTCCTCGACCGGGAGCCCCAGTGGCGGGAGCGGCGCGAGCAGCGCAGGCGGGGGCTCGGGCGGATCCGGGGCGGCCAACTCGGGGGTAGGGACGGACTGCTCGAGTGAGACGGCGGACTCCAATGCCGTCACCTCCGATACCCAGTCGCTCACCTCTGCCCAGGAGAACCTCTCCTCGACGCAGCTTTCGATCGCCTCCAAGCAGTATGTGAGTCCGGGGACGATCGCCCAGGACCAGGCCACGGTGGCCGAGGACCAGAACACGGTCACGGAGGACCAGAAGACCGTCGCCGAGACAACCCTCGGCGCCCCGATCGCCGGCACGGTCACCGCCGTCAACGACACCCCCGGCGAGACGGTCAGCGCCTACGGGACGACGTCTGCGTCGACCACCAGCTCCGGCTCCGGCTCCGGCGGCTCCGGCTCCGGCGGCTCCGGCTCCGGCGGATCGGGGTCGGGTGGCTCGGGGTCGGGTGGATCAGGGTCGAGCGGCTCGGGGGCCGGCGGCTCCGGCTCGTCCGGCAACACCGGCTCCTCCGGAAACACCGGTTCGTCCGGGAGCGGGGCGAGCGGTGGCGTCGCCGGCAACTCCGAGTTCGTGGAAATCAGCGATCTGGCGAACCTCGTGGTGCAGGCCGACTTCCCCGAGGCCGACCAGTCGGGGATCAAGCTCGACGAGGCCGCCACGGTATCGTTCCCCGGCCTACCCGGGGTCACCGCCAACGCAAAGGTGACGACGGTGGCGACCAGCTCGACCACCACCAGCAACGTCGTGACCTATGCCGACGAGGTCACCCTGGAGGCCCCTCCCTCCCAGGTGGTCAACGGCATGTCCGCTGACGTGAGCGTGGTCACCGCGTCGGCCACGAACGCCGTCGAGGTGCCGTCCACGGCGATCACCCAGACGGGGGGCACCTCGACGGTGCAGGTGGTGAAGAACGGCAAGGACGTGACCACGCCCGTGACGGTCGGCATCAAGGGGACCGCCTATACGGAGATCAAGACCGGCCTGACCGTCGGCGAGGTCGTCGCCCTGCCGAGTGTCACCGTCCCGAGCAGCAGCACCGGGTCGTCGGGGAGCGGCACGCTCGGGGGCGGGGCGTTCCCGACCGGAGCCTTCGGAGGGGCCGGAGGGTTCGGGGGGGCCGGGGCCTTCGGCGGTGGAGGCGGGCTGCGGCAGTTCCTTGGTGGCGGGGGCGGCCGCGGCGGGGCCGGCCTCGCAGGTGGGGGATGACGGTCGTCGAGCCGGCCCCGGCGTCGGGGCGGACCCGTCGGGGTCCGGTGATCTCCCTGCGGGGCATCACCAAGACCTACCGGATAGGTGACATCGAGGTCCACGCCCTGCGCGGGATCTCACTCGACGTCGCCCGCGGGGAGTTCATGGCGGTCATGGGACAATCGGGATCGGGGAAGTCGACCCTGATGCACATCCTCGGCTGCCTGGATGTGCCGACGAGTGGGCGCTA
>WQVT01000056.1 GCA_009785715.1 Acidimicrobiaceae bacterium
GACTGCCACGATCTAGGTGTCCCTGGGCATATATATGCGCTCCCATAAAGGATATGGTGAACGCCCGCAAGCCTCGAGGTCACGCGATGGCCGGAATCTGCAAGGAAAGAGCAAGCCTCGGTCGCGGGACTCGATCTCTTACGCCGAGGTCACCCTCACCCACGTCCAGGGGCACCGCCAGGTGACCGACGCCCATATAGCCGGCCTCGCCGGGGCACGCGGCGGTCTGCTGGCCACCTTCGACGAAGCGCTCGCAGATGCCTTACCTGATCAGGTTCGCCTTGTCCCGCCACTGCCGACTCACCCCGGATAGGCCCGTCTCCGCGGGCCTCAGACCGAAACCTTCTCCCAGTTGACGATGGCCCCGATCGGGCCCGTCTGTACGGTCATCCCCTTGACCGACTTCGCGGCCACCGCTGCGAACGGCGTGACATAGAGGTACGGGCCGTACGCCTGGTCGCTGATCCGCTTGTAGATCTCGAAGGTCAGCTTCTTACGGGTGGCGTTGTTCGTTGTCGCCGTGGACTGCGCGATCAACGAGTTCAGGGTCGGGTCTTTCACGTTGCCGAGGAAGCCGTCGAACCGGGTGCCGAAGCCGCCGACGCCGAGGGCCGGGTCCACTTCACCCCCGCCCTCGAGGGAGATCTCCCAGCTGTTGTGCTGGTACAGCCCGACGATCGTCGTCAGCGAGTCGAGACCGAGCGTCACGTTCATGCCCGCTGCCCGGTACTCGGTCTGGAGCGCCTCCATCAGCGGCTGTGAGGTGGGAGACGTGACGTCGACGAGGGTGAAGGTCAGGCCGCCGAGCTGCTGGACAAGGGCCTTGGCCTTCGCCAGGTTGTACGTGCGGTACCCCGGAACCGTCTTCTCGAAGAACCGGTCCCCCGAACCGGTCGGCGCCTCAGCGACCGTGCCGTAGTTGTCGCCGATGACCTTGAGCAGGGCCGCAGAGTCGGTGGCGTAGTAGATGGCCTCGCGCGCCTTCAGGTTGTTAAAGGGGGCGATGGTCGGGTTGATCTGTACCCAGTTGGCCGAACGTGGCGCGGAGTTGTAGACCTTGAAGCCGTCCTTCGCGGCCAGGAGCAGCGAAGCGGGGTCGGTGTCCGGGTCGATGACCTGTGCCGCGCCCGACTGCAACGCCTCCAGCGCAGTCTGCGTGCTGTTCGCCGACTGGAACGTCAGGTTGTCGAGCAGAGGCTCGCCCTTTTTCCAGTAGAGCGGGTTCTTCTTGAGCGCCAGCTTGACGCTCGCGGAGTTGCTGGCGACGGTGAACGGTCCGGCCCCCACCGGCTTCTGCGCGAAGGCGTTCGTGCCCATCTTGGCGAGCGCGGTGGGCGAGACCGTCCAGTTCGGGGCCTCGTCGACGAAGGCCTCCATGATCGGCGCGAATGGGGCCTTCAGGTGCAGTTGCACCTTGTCGTTTCCTTCCGCCGTCACCGACGTGACGTCGGAGAAGTCCGAGATGCACAGGCACGCGTTCTTCGGGTTGAGGTCCCGCTGGATGCTCGCCGTGACGGCCTGCGCGTCGAACGGAGTCCCGTCGGAGAACTTCACCCCCGGGCGCAGAGAGATGGTCACCGTCTTGCTGCCGTTGGAGAACTTGTAGCCGGTGGCGAGGTCCGGGACCAGGGTGCCGTGCGGCCCCTGCTCGAACAGCTCGCCGTAGATCGCGTTCATGATGTCCTGATCCCCGGCGTCGGCAGTGTTGGTTGCCGGGTCGAGCTCCGCCCACGTCGCGGCGGGTTCCAGGACGACCAGCGATCCTCCGGTTTGGGCGGACGCCTGACCTGCTCCGGCACCGCTGACGAGGCCGGCGGTGGAGAGGATGAGGGCGAGGCTCAGGAGAAGCCTTCCTCGTGGACCATTCATTGTTTCTGTTACCCCCAGTTGTTTTCTTGTTTCTTGTCCAGCTGTCAGGCTGCGTGCGCCTCAGGCCTCAACTCCCTGAGCGGCAGCTTGGGGGGATTCGCTGCCGCTTTCTCTGTTGCCACCGGGTACACGGCCGTGATTGTCGGCGACGAGATCCTGCCAACGGTCGTTCGCACCGATCACCTTGTGCGCGGCCTGCAGGGTCCTGAAGTCGAACGGCTCGAGCCCGTGAGGTGCCTGACCGGCCTCCAGGCGCCGCACCGAATCGAACAGCAGCTGGCGGATCATCAAGACGGCGGCGTCCGCCTGGACCAGGTGCTCGGTCCTGCGGTGGTAGATGCGGACCTTGCCGTTGACGCCCTGGACCGACGCGTCCTGCGGCCGGTTGCCGTCGCGCCACCCGGCGAACATCGTGCGTCCCGCCATGGCACGCCGGTCCTGTGGCGGGATGGAATAGCGGCGCCCGTCGGAGGGGAAGCGGAACTGCCGCAGCCCGTCCGCCGTGGGCTCCCGGACCGTGCCGAGCCGTCGAGGGACGCGACCCCTGCCGCCCACGTTGATCATCGAACAGCTCTCGTCGTCACGGGGAACGACGATGACCGCGCCGGTGCTCGAGCCGATGCACACCACGTAGGGGAAGACGCACGCCGAGATGCGTACGTACTTGTCGTCGGAGTCCGGCATCCAGCGCAGGGCCGCGTACTGGAAGCCGAACGGGGTCTGCTCGACCTCGACGACCGGGTCGTTGTCGGTCGTCGGCATGCCGGGAAGGGCACCCGGGGGCCGCACCTTGTCGCTCCAGGGCACACCGTCGAGGCTGAGTGAGCCGACCATAGGGGGCCCGGGCTGCATCACGACCCCGTTGTCCACGTGCATGATGCCGAGGTGCGAGGAGTCGAGGGAGCCCTCCTGCACCTGCAGCCAGTTGCAGTCGTAGAGCACCTCGCCCGCGGTGATCTCCTCCTCGGGCGTATCCATCCAGGGGAAGTGCGGGAACTCGGGCTCGGTGCCGGGCGGCCCGATATAGACCCAGCCGAGGCCCCCGGCTGCCCGGACCGGATAGCTCCCCTGCTTGACGTGATCGCGCACCGCTCTGGTGCCGCCACCGTTGGGAGTCTCCAGCAGATTCCCGTGTATGTCGCACTTCCAGCCGTGGTAGATGCAGCGAATCCCGCCCTCCTCGACCCGGCCATAGGTCAGCGAGGCGCCGCGGTGACAGCAGAGCTCGTCGATGAAGCCGATCTCGCCTGACGTGTCACGGAAGGCAACGAAGTTTTCCCCGAGCACCTGCACGCCGATGGGAGGGCAATCGGGGACCGGCAGGTCCGCCAGCAGAAAGGCCGGATACCAGTACCGGCGGAGCACCTGTCCCATCGGCGTGTCCGGACCGACCCGACACAGCAGATCTACTTCCTCAGCGGTCAACGGCATGATGTCCCCCGTTCTCCGACAAATGCCGTAGGCACCTGTCGTGGTTTGCAACTCCGCCTCTCCCGAGCAGCGGTGGCGGCTAGCGTAAGGCCACGTCAGAGGGAGCACAAACTCCTACCGTGCAACCGAGAGTTGCAAAAAATGAAACATACGCCGGATCTCAACCTGCTGCGTGGCCTGGACGCCCTCCTGAGCGAGAGCAGCGTGACCGACGCGGCATCGAGGCTCGACCTCTCGGTGCCAGCCATGAGCCACATGCTCGCCCGCATCCGCAGGGAGTTCAACGACCCCATCCTGGTCCGCTCCGGCCGGACCATGGTCCCCACCCCCCGCGCCCTCGAGATGAAGGGCCGCGTGAGCCGTCTCATCCAGGAAGCCATGGCCATCCAGGCCGATGCGGCGCACCTCGATCCCGCGACCATTCATCGCGACATCCTGGTCGTGGCCGGGGAGGCCATCATGTCGTTCCTCGGCGGCCCGTTCGTCGCCTACCTGCGGAAACATGCCCCGAACATCCGCATCGGTTTTACGGCCGAGAACCCGGACCTGGCGCTCCGGAATTATGCGGTCACCCTCGCCATCGGGCCTCGCTCCATTGACGGGTCGGATGTCCGTACCGAGCTGCTCTTCGAAGACCGGATCGTCGGAGTGTGCCGGCGAGACCATCCGTTGCTCGACGGCCCGGTGAACCAGGAGCGCTACCTCGCCGCCGATCATCTGATCAACGCCCGGGGCGGACGGATGGTGAGCCCGCTCGACGCCCTACTCGGAGCGGAGCGACACGCCCGCGTGTCCGCCCCGACCGTCTCGTCGCTGTGGATCCTCCTGCAGACGGATCTGGTCGGCCTGTGCTACCAGCATCAGGAAAGGGCGGCGGTCGAAGCCCTCGGACTCGAGACGTTCGAGCTGCCGTACCCGCTCGCACCCGTCGCCATCTGCCAGTCGTGGCTGACCGCGCACGATCTCGACCCGGTGCACATCTGGTTGCGCAAGACCCTGCACCAGGTTGTCGCCGACATCCCCTTCACCCAGCCCAAGTAGCGGCCAAGCCTCGCCTGCCATCCTCAGCGGATCCGTCGCCCCATCTCCTCGCACGAGTAGCCACCCAATCGCTCGACCTCCGCCTGGAAGTCGGGCCGGGCCATGAGCGCCCACAGGGGCGCCAGCAGGTCGTCGTCGGCCACGCTGGCGCGGAGCACGAGGTCGTAGGGCTCCCAGGCGACGGGGATGAAGTCGAGCCCGAAGGCCTGCGCCGCGGCCCGGATGCCGAGCCCGGTATCGGCGCGGCCGGCGGCCACCGCCGCCGCCACGGCGAGATGGGTGTGCTCCTCCCGGGAGTAGCCGGAGATAGAGCTCGGGTCGATGCCCCGCCGGTCGAGCTCGAAGTCGAGCAGGGCGCGGGTTCCCGCACCACGCTGCCGGTTCACGTAGCGCAGACCGGGTTGGGCCAGGTCATCGATTCCGGCGATGCCCGTCGGGTTGCCGGACGCCACGAGCAGCCCCTGCTCCCGGTGGACGAGGCGGATGACGGCGATCTCCGGCCCGCCGGCGAGGAGCCGGTCCACGTAGGGCAGCGTGTACTCACCGGATTCCGGCTCGAGCAGGTGGGACCCTGCCAGGTGGCACAGCCCGTCGCGGACGGCCACCAGCCCGCCGAGGGACCCGACGTTCGACGACGCCAGGCTGATCAGCGGATCGTCGGCGCGCAGCCTGGATGCGGCGACGTCGAGGATCAGGTCGTGCGAGCCGATGGCAACGATCGTGCGCCCCACCTCGCCGAGACCCCGGAGGAGCTCCACGTCCACCTGCTCGCCGGCGTGGTGCCCCTCCTGGCCGGATGGCACCACGAGCAGGCCGTCCGCCCGGACCAGGGAGGTCAGGACGCCGGCGCCGCGGGGCAGGGGCGTGGCCACCACCTCGCCCTCCACCTCGCCCAACCGCACCCGCACCCAGTCGTCGCTGCCGATCGCCGACGCCAGCTTGCGGGCCAGCCGGGCCTTCGTCGTGGCCCGTTCGCGTGGGGCGGCGCCCTCCAGGGAGGCCAGGAGCGGCGCGGCGAAGATGTCGAAGGTGAGCGCCGCAGACACCGGGTACCCCGGGGCGCCGAGCACCGGGGTGGCGACCGGTCCGTCCACGACGCCCAGCACCACCGGGTGGCCGGGACGGACCGCCACGCCGTGGACCGCCAGGGTCCCGGCCGACTGCACCACCCGGGCGGTGTAGTCGTCCCGACCGGCACTGGATCCGGCGATGAGGATGACGAGGTCGGCGTCGGACGCGGCGGCGATCAGCGCCTCGGTGATGAGCTGCGGGTCGTCGGCGACGATCCCGGTCACCTCCGCATCGCAACCCACCTCCCGCGCCTGGGCGGCCAGCATCAACGAGTTCGTGTCGAGGATCTCGCCCGGCTTGGGTTCGCTGCCGATGGGCCGGATCTCGTCGCCGGTCGGGATGATCACCACCCGCGGCTGGCGCCGGACGACGAGCTCGGTCGCCCCGGCGGCCGCAGCGGCGGCCACGTCGACCGGACGCAGCCGGTGCCCCTCGGGCAGGAGCAGCTCGTTGGCGCTGATGTCCTCCCCGATCGAGCGGACGTGCTGATACGGAGGAACCGCTGCCCGCAGCTCGGCCTGGCCGGACGCGGTGAGGTGGACGTGCTCGCGCATCACCACGGCGTCGTAGCCGACCGGCACGGGATCGCCGGTGTCCACCGCCCAGAAGTCCTCCGGGTCGATCAGCACCGGGTTGGTCTCGGTGGCCCGCACGGTGTCGGCTGCCCGAACGGCGATGCCGTCCATCCCCGCCGAGTCGAAGGCCGGCGAGGACCACCTGGCCCACACCGATTCGGCAGTGACGCGCCCCACCGCCGACTCCAATGCCACGGACACGGCCTCGACCCGGGCCGGACATCCGGCGTCGGCGCAGGCGTCCCGCCAGGCGGCCAGGGCCTCGGCCGCCGGGACGTCGGAGATGAACGGACTGTTGGCGGCCATCGGCGGATACTCCCTCAGACCCTGGTCACCGGTCGACACTACCCACGCCGGTGCAGTTGGCGGGCCGTCAGTCGTCAGTGATGGGACGCAAAAAGAGAAGCCCCCGGGGCATCCCCGGGGGCTTGAACCGCTTCGATGTTGTTTTGGCAAGCCATCGGACTGCCCTCCTTTCCCGCTTCGCGCGGTGCTCGTTCGGTTCGCCTCTACTGTACACCAAGTTTCCACGCCTGTCAACTAAGTGTCCAGATGTTTGTGAAGAATCTTCGCCACCGCGGAGTGCGACAGCCCGGCCTCGGCCGCGATCTGGCGGAGGCTGGCCCCCTCTTCATGGCGTTTGTCGATCAGCGCGTCACGGTGCGCTACGGCCTCCGTGGCGTTCCGGCCCGCGCGGATCAACTGGTCGGCGGTGGAGAGGTTCTTCTTCCGCGCCGTTGCCGGGCTCCGACCGCCATCTTCAGCCTTGTTGGCCTGGGACATCAGGGATCCTCGACGCGGAGAGACCGACCCGCGGCTGCCGCTATCGCCAACAAATCGTCTCGGTCGGAGGTGACAACTACGTCGACCCGCCGCAACGCTCCCTCCACCACGGTGGCGTCGACGATGTCTCTCGTCGACGCCTTCGCCGCAAGGGATCCGACACTTCGTGCTTGCTCGTCATCTAGCGCTTCAACATCGCATCCGACCAGGAGCCTCGAGAGGAGCGCCTGGCGTCCGCCACCCCGCCAAGCCTGGGCGACCACAGGCGCTGGGACGGTCGGGACGACCCTACCCATCAACAAAGCCCGATGCCGTGCCCACATTCGCCGGTCGCCTCGATCGGCTGCTATGAGCGCTCCTGCGTCGTAGGTCATGCCCATCAGGCGCTTCGTCGACGACGGGAACCCCCAGCACGGGACGGTCCAAGCACCTCCTGGGCCCATACGTCGGCCTCGGCAATCTCCTCGGGGCTGAAGGCGCCGTGCTCGCGTTCGAACTCGGTCACGGCCTTCAGGCCGGCCCGTATCGTGAACTCCTTACGGGCGACGGCAGACAGCCAAGCGCTGTAGCTCATCCCGGCTTCGGCTGCCGCAGCCTCGATCTCTGAGTCGAGATCGGGAGGAATCGACACCGATCGCTTCTTTCTGACCGCCATGGGGAAGAATGGTAGCACAGGAGTAGTACAACGAGCGTCGAGATTGCCCACACCACTCCAAGGCAACGTCAGTGGTGGGACGGGGAAAGGAAAGCCCCCGGGCATCCCCGGGGGCTTGGACGGTTTTGATTTTCAGGTTTCCAAGTCATGGCTCTGCCCTCCTCTCTGCCGCCTTCCGCGGCCCTCGTTGGTTCACTGCCAATGTACACTAAGTTTCCAGGCTTGTCAACTAAGTGTCCAGCCTGCTCATCGGTACAGGGTGACCTGGACCGGGCTCCCGCCGTCGAGCCCGGTGGCGGGCTCGGGCACCACCACGTAGCCGTCCGCCCGGGTCAGCACCGACAGCAACGCCGAGGGCCCGAAGAGCGGCTCCGCGGTGCCCCCACGGAGTGCAACCTGCACGACGTCCAGGCGACCGGTCACCGACGCCACGTCCCGGGCGAGGCGGGCCACGACGCTCGGTTCGGGGGGTGGCTCCTGGCAGCCGGCGAGGGACCAGACGAGGGGGACGCCGATCAACCGGAACACGACCAGCGCGGACAGCGGATTGCCCGGCAGGCCGATGACCGGGACGCCGCCGCACTCCGCCAGCAGGGTCGGCTTGCCCGGGTGGATGGCGAGCCCGTGGCACCAGATCTCGCCGAGCGCGGCCACCGCCCCGGCCGTCTCGTCGCGGGTGCCGACCGAGGAGCCGGCGGAGACCACCACCAGGTCGACGCCGGGGAGCACGCCGGCGAGGACGGCCTCGAGCGCCCCCTCGTCGTCGGAGACGATGCCGGCCGGGACGGGGATCCCTCCGGCCTCGCTCACCAGGCCGGCCAGCGCGGAGGCGGTGGCGTCGCGGACCTGGCCGGGTGCCAGCTTCTCGGTGGCTGGCGGCACCACCTCGTCCCCGGTGGAGATGATCGCCACCCGCGGCCTGGCGCGCACCTCCACGGAGGTGACCCCCGCCGCCGCCAGCAGGCCCAGCTCCGGCGAGCGAAGCGGGCGGCCGCCCGCCACCAGCACTCCGCCGGCGGGGACGTCCTCGTCCGCCCGCACCAGGCCGGCGCCGGGGGCCACCGGGCGCGTCACCTCGATGGTTCCGGGCATCGTCGTGGCGGTGTACTCGACCATGACGACGGCGTCGGCGCCGTCGGGGAGCACGCCTCCCGTCGGCATCGCGACGCACCCGCCGGGTCGGACCGCGACCTCCGGCGCCCTGCCCATCTGGACTGCGCCGAGCAGGTCCAGGTAGGACGGCAGGCCTTCGGACGACCCGTAGGTGTCGGAGGCGACCACCGCGAACCCGTCGACGGTGGAGCGGCCGAAGCCCGGCAGGTCCCCTGCGGTGTGGATGGCGACGGTCGGGACCCGGTGAAGCGCGTCCGATAGGACGACGACCTCGGGCTCGGTTCGTCGGGCGGGCCGGAACCCGGCGCGGGCTTCGGCCACCGTCTTGGCGGTGAAGAATTCCCGCCCGCTCACCGGTCCGGCTGGGTGGGTGAATCCAGGGCCATCACGCTGACCACCGGACCGAGCGCGACCTGCCCGAGGCCGCAGATCGAGGTCTTGCGCATGGTCTCCTCGAGCACGAGGATCCGCTCACGCAGCGGGCCCTCGACGCGCTCGGCGCCGGCATCCAGCGCCCGTGTGAGCAGCTCGTGCGCCTTGGCGGACCCTGTCCGGCAGGGGACGCACTTGCCGCAGGACTCGTTGCGGAAGAAGCGCAACACGTTGGTCGACGCCGCCAACAGGTTGGTGCCTTCCGCCACGACGACCATGGCTCCGGAGCCGAGCATCGTGCCGGCGGCGGCTGCGGTGCCGAAGTCGAGCTGCAGGTCGAGCAACTCCGGGCCGATGAAGTTCGACGACGC